>JACQVO010000135.1 GCA_016209725.1 Candidatus Methylomirabilota bacterium
ACATCCCCGTGGTGCGGATCGCGAACCGCCCGCTCCCGCCACACGAGTCCGAGTTGGTCAGCGCGGTGCGGGTTGGTCGCGAATTCGACGCGGCAGACCGCTACATCGCGGGGCACGTCGCGGCGGGCGACCTCGTCATCACGTCGGACGTACCGCTCGCCGCCGAGATTGTCGCACGCGGCGCCCTTGGGCTGAGCCCGCGAGGCGAGGTCTTCAATGCCGAGAATGCCGGGGCGAAGCTCGCCATGCGCGACCTTATGAGGGATCTGCGCGCGGCCGGCACCGTGCAGGGCGGGCCGCCCCCGCTCGCCCCCGCCGACCGTCGTCGCTTCGCGGACGCGCTCGACCGGCTTCTCACGCGCCTCGCCGCCCACCCCTGAACGCCGATTGACAAAAAGTCCGGCGACCGCGGCCAGGCCTCTGGGTTTTCCGACAGAAGTGTCGAGGCGGTCCCTCAACTCGTGATGGGTACACTTCCCCTCTCCGGATCTGGCCCAAGAAATCTGCGAGTTACACCGTGCTTGTGCCAATCGGTGGGGGCCGTCCTGCGTTGGCATCCTCCTTGCTTCCCTATTGAAGCGACGGCGGGAGTCAACCTTGAATCAACCCAACGGGAGGTAAGACGACATGAAGAAAAACCTGTGGATCATGACAGCGGTCCTCATCCTCATCCTGGGCGCGGCCGGGTACACGATCGCCCAGTCCGCCGGTGACCCCCGGGGTGGCATGATGGGCCCTGGGATGGGCATGATGGGCGGTGGGATGATGGGCTCTGGCGGCCAAGGGGAGATGATGGGCTCGGGGATGATGAACATGATGATGGGTCAATCCCTGACCCAAGAGCAACTGGAGCAGTTTGCCAAGCAGCACGGGATCACCCCCGAGCAGGCCAAGCAGATGACTGAACAGTGCAACCAGGTGATGGGAACCGCTCCGACGCCGGAGGCGCCGAAGCAGTAGCACGAGGACCCTGTGCCAGTCTCCGGGCGATCCACGGCCCCGGAGATTGGCATGCCCACATTCGAGGTCTTGAAGGGGTCTCGCGCCGTGCGCTGGTGGAAGGTCGTATTGGTTCTCGCGGCGATTGGGGGCGTGGTGACGCTGCTGGCCTACGGTTTCACCACGGACCCCCGGGCCATTCCCTCGACTCTCACGGGGAAACCGGCTCCTGACTTCTCCCTTACGCTCTTCGATGGCCGCACCATCCAGCTCTCGGACTTCCGTGGAAAGGTGGTCTTCCTCAACTTCTGGGCCTCGTGGTGTCCCCCCTGCCGGGCCGAGGCGCGCCTCCTGGAGCAATCCTGGCAGCGCTACAAGGATCAGGGGGTCGTCTTCCTCGGGGTGGACATCCAGGACACCGAGGAGGCCGCGCGCCGCTTCATTCAGGAGTTCGGGGTGACGTATATGAACGGCCGGGATCCCAACAACCGGATCGGCATTGACTACGGCGTCTACGGCATCCCCGAGACCTTCTTCATAGACAAGGAAGGGAGGATCACCTACAAGCACATCGGCGCCCTGGGCTGGGAAACAATCCTCGTCAAAGTCGGAGATGCCGCGCGAGGCATCGCCAGCACGGAAGGCAAGAGCCGGGACTATCAGGCCATCTCTGTGCGGTGAACGGCCATCGTGCCCGCGTCAGCGTTTTCTCTTCCAAGGCCAGGGGACGGGGAAGGACGGATAGGGGCTCAGCACAGAAATACCTCGGGCGCGAGAGCGATCGAGGAAAATGCGCGCTGGACTTGCCGGTCGGCGGTGACCAGGGGAACGCTCAGATCTTCGGCCAGACTCACGAACTCGCAATCATAGGCGGAGCATCTCGATCGCGCCGCCAGATGCAAGACCCGCTGCGAAGCCACGCTGTACTCCCGGCCTGCCATCGCCCGCTCCGCCTCTGAGACGATCTGGACGGTATCCTCCAATGGGAGCGCCCTTTTCCGGACGAGGCCGATAACCGTATTCCGGAACTCGGACCGCCAGAGGATCGGCGCAACCCAGACCGGATCCCGAGCCAGCACAGCCTCGGCCTGGGTCGTCCGCTGCCCGCCGACAAACAGGTAAACGAGCAGGTTGGTATCAACGACGATCATGATCGTCCTTCGCTCTTGAGGCGGTTCAGTGTGCGGTCGGTGAGTTGCAGACGTGCCGGCGTCCGTCGGACCGCCCGGATGCGAGCCAAGAGGGCGTCCGGATCGAGTGGCGTGGCCTGGGCAGCGACTTCCAGGCAGGCAAGAACCTCGCTGTTCAGGCTGCGCCGTGCGGAGACAGCCCTCTCCCTCAAGCGGTCGAGGACCTCCTGGGGCATGTTCTTGATGGTCAAGGACGGCATGACCCACCTCCCTTGCGGACGCTATGGTTGCGTTATGCAACCATTTTGCCTCCTACCGATCCTGCTGTCAAGGGGCAATCAAAGGGGACCTGTTGCTCGAAAAGTTCGATTGTGCTGGAGCTCCCCCATGCCCTGCGGACCGCGCCTGGATGCCCCAGGGGTCCTGCACCATGCGATGGTGCGGGGGATCAAGCGGCGGCTCATGTTCCAGAAGAACTTGAACCGGACCTTCGTCTGACCCCTCTTGTGCCCCCGCCTCATTGCCTTTGACAAAAAGTCGCTCTCCAAAGGTGGACTCACGTGCCTCCTGGACTCCCTGTCAACGGCGCGGAGTCCGGTTGATGGTGGGCCCCTCCGGAAGTACCCGTAACCCATTGTCGCGGTTGGGGAGGGAGCCCGCATTGCCAGATGGGTAGACCTGGCACGCCGGTTGCGATTATCCGAGAGGGGTACACCCACGGCTTCTCACGGGGACGCAAACTGAGACAGGCCCAGAGGGGGAGGAGGGCGCCAATGATTGAGTTCGTTCAAACCTACGGACTCTGGATCGCCCTGGCCGGCGTGTTCGTGGCCATGCACTTGTTCGGTAGGGGATGCTGCGGGGGCGGGCACCGGCAGATACCAACGCAAAACACCCAAGGCGTTCCTGGCGAGGGGGTGGAGGGCGAACAGAAGTCCGAGTCACGGAAATCAAAAGCAAGTTGTCACTGAACCTGTACTGTCTCTTCCGGCATGGCCGGTGGAGGCCGTTGTCTATCGAAAGGAGTGAGCCCGTGCGACGTGGGGTGTGGTTGACTGTCCTGAGTATCGTTACTGTAGCCGGCGTCATCGGTCTGATCGGGGCTGTGCCTGTGGTATGGGCTGGCGCGTCGAGCGCGCTGAGCCAACAAGTGGCAGGGGGCGGCGTCACGGTGATCGCGACGTTGATGAAGGCGCAGGGAGAGGCGACGGCGATCAAGCTGGCGCTCGAGACCCACTCGGTGAATCTGGACGGCTTCAAGTGGGAAGCAATCGCCACGCTACGTGACGAGAACGGAGGAACGTACCCGGTGGAGGCGGTGGAGCAAGCGAGCGGCGGCGGACATCATCGGCAAGCCGTCCTGCGGTTCGGCAAGCTGAGCCCGGAGGCCAAGACGATTGAGCTGATCGTGAAAGACGTGGCCGGGGTGAAGGAGCGGACGTTCCGCTGGCCCACGACGGAATGACAATGCAACACTGACAACGGACGACTGCCATTTGACAACGCGACGAGGTTCAGAGACCCGAGTGGCGTGGTTGAGGGGGGAGGATCCAATGAAACTGAATCGATCCTGGCTGATGACGCTATGTGTGGTTGGCATGGGGGCGCTGTTCATGCTGCCGGCCCTGGGGATCAGTATCGGCAGTGTCTTGGCCTTTCTGCTGATCCTGCTGTGTCCCCTATCGCACTTTTTCATGATGCGTGGTGGACATGGGGGACACGGAGGCCATGATCACGGCGCCGGCAGCGGTGAGCGTCCCGCTCCAGGCGTTCAGGCCTCGTTGCCGGCCCAGGAAAAGAAGGCGTTGGACGGATGAACGGTGTCGCGTTGGGCCTCAGGCTGGTCCCCCGGCTAGCCTGAGGAGGAGGGATG
>JACQVO010000131.1 GCA_016209725.1 Candidatus Methylomirabilota bacterium
CCATTTGAGTGCCGGGGGAGGGAATCGAACCCTCATGAAGGGTGACGTTTCGCAACCCTGTCGCATCAGCGGACAGGGCTCTCGGTCGGCTGTGGCGCTTCGTCCGGCATGGGGCCGCCCTTGACTGGAATGGGCAGGAGGAAGCGAACACGGGGGACCGTGCGCCCTGGCCCGGTCCAGTAGAGGTGGGCATGGGCCCGCCGCACATGGGGGCGAACGGTCCGACCGTCCGGCGGGGAGGCCTGATCTTGCTGCTCGATCTCCCACCGCTCGATGGCCGCCCGGAAGGCCGTCCCCACCGCATACAGCGTGGGGGCCCGCAGATCCCGCCAGCGATCCGGGTCGCGGCGGTGCATCCGGCGGTCGCGAGCCGGCTTCGCCCCGGGGGGGGACCAGCCGCACGAGATCGGGCTCCCCACCGAGGTACAAGAGGACCGTCAGCGCCAGGCCCGCGAGGTCCGACTGGAAGAGGCCCGCGGGTCCCCCCTCCCTCTCCACCCGCGCACCGGCCGCCCGCACACACGTGCCGAGATCTTCCCCACTGAGGTGGAGAACCGACTCGGTCTCCCATCGGTCCTCCGCGAGGCGTCCCAGGCGCAGCTCCAGCTGCCCGCTCGCCTCCTGGCCCGTCAAGAGGTCGTAGTACGGAGCGATGTGGACGCTAGTCTCCTCCCAGGGGAGGGCGAGCACCGGGCACCGACTGGACAAGCGCAGCGCCGCGGTGGGCACATGCTCCGGCCACGGGGTGTGCGCCAGCGCCTCGGCCAGGAGGGGATCGATGGCATACAGGGTCTTGCTGTCCCGGTAGGCCGCCCACGTGGCCACGGACTGGGCCAGGACCGTCCCCTCCCGGCTGAGGGTCGGGCCGACGGCCTCCCCCCGTGCCGTCGCCTCTGCCCGCGCCAGGAGATTCCAAGGAATCGCTCCGGGCAGGACCACCTCGGCGGGGAGGTGCGACAGGCCGATGGCGGCGCGGTAGCTGGATCGGAGAGTGAGGGACCGCTGGAGGAGCGCCCCGCCCGAAGAACGGCGGAACCGGGCCCACGCGGCCTCGACGACTTGGGCGACCGTCGCGCTCATAGTGCTGCCGGTCTCCGGCGGAGGGCGTGCCAGAGCTTCAGCACGGTGGGGTAGGTCGCATAGATCCGCCCCCGGGCCGCATCGAAGGCGGCCATGGACCAGGGTGCCGACTGCGCCAGGGTCCGGAGGGTGTCCTGCCAGAAGGCCTGCAACTGGTTGGGCACCGCGATCACCCGGGCGCGCACACCCCGGTCATCGAAGAAGTGGAGCCCAATCTGCTCCTGGAGCGCTAGGCACGCCAGGGCGGGCGGACACACCTCGGCATGGTAGTTCATCCAGGTCTCGTACAGCTCCCCGCTGACCTTGATCAGCACCGGCAGCAAGAGGACCCCGCTTTCCACGATGAGGCCTGCGCGGACGTGGACGGTCGGCGCCCGACCGAACTCGGCGATGATCCCCGCCTGGTCCCGGATGAGCAAGACCGTCTCCTCTGGCGCGTTTCCGATCTGCGCCACCGCGTACGCACAGGCGCCAGGCGCGGCCTGCTTGATCCCCTCCTCGGGTGAGAACGCGGACATCCCCTCCTCCTCAATCTAACTGACACCATAGACCGGGCCGTGCCGGCTGGCAAGGTCTCAACTCCGAGACATGGAGGCCGTCGTCGCGTTGTTCACGATGGGGAAGCGGTAGCCCGCTCCAGAACCGTCCGGCCCTGGGACCGGAGGCTGGTGGTCTTCTGCAAGGCGTTCGGGGGCAGGAGCTTCCTGTGGCCGAACAACAAGGGATCCGGGATCTCCTGGGGGCCTTGTCAATATCGGCAGGGGCCAGGCGCTCGCGCGCCCCCCAGACGGAGACGTCGACGTCCATGAGGACGAGGTCTTCCTTGGGCAGGATGGTGTGACCGTTGGTTCGACTCAGCTCACCACAAGTCGTGCTGGGGTCCATGGGGGCTCCTTTCTTGGGTGTAATGTCAGAAGCGGAGTTTCCGGGCAATGGGGGGCGTGGGTTTTGGTGCCGACGTGTGCAGGGGTTGCGGCGCGGTCAGTGGTGGTGCTGCAAGCATGCGGAGGTCCGGCTGTTCGATGAGGTCGTAGCCCTTGCGTTGCTTGGCCGTGACGAAGTCAAGGGCGAGGCTGAAGGCCTGGCTGTGGGTGAGGCTCTGGGCTCTGGTCTGGGAGATGTGGTGTGGGGCCAGGCGGCGGCCCCAGAGGACGGTGAAGAGCATCGGTTGAGGGGGATCGCGAGGCCCTGCCTGTGCGTTGGACGCAGACGGGTCGGCATAGACGCCCACGGTGTAGATCTTGTCGGACGTGGCGTCCTGGTAGTGGGGGTGCCAGCGGTGGATGGGCTGCATGGTGGCTCCTGGGGCTTGAGCCGGCGGGCTTGCGGGGGCTCCGGGGGCTCCGAGTTATGTTAGGGACCGCGCCCCGGCCGGGACACGAGTCGGGTGACGCGATGCAGGAATCGTGGGAGGGGAGCGGTGGCTCTGCGGAGAGGATCACGAGCAACGACGGGAAAGCAGGCGCCCGGATGCCGCCGGTCAATCCATGGAAAGGAGCGGGACGGCCGGGATCCAGCCCCCACACAAACA
>JACQVO010000136.1 GCA_016209725.1 Candidatus Methylomirabilota bacterium
CAACTGCACCAAGCCGGCTTGCCGGCAGAGGGCGAGCACGTCCGTGAACAGGCCCGCGAGGGCCTGGAGGTGCTGCTGGCGGAAGGCCGCGATGCTGTCGTGGTCGGGGTGCTGATTCGCGGCCAGCACGCGGTAGGGCACCTCCTCGTAGGTCGCCTGCTCGATCCGCCGCGAGGAGGGCGTGCCGGTGCAGTAGGCGTACACCAGCAGCTTCACCATCAGGGCCGGGTGGTAGGGCGGCTGGCCCCGCCCGTCGCCCGTCTCGTACGTGACGAGGATCGGGGTGAGATCCAGCGCGTGGTCCACCACGTCACTGATGAACAGGGCCAGGTGGCCCTCCGGCAGCCAATCCTGCAGCGCCGGCGGCAGCAGCAACAGCTGATCGGGCGTGTACGGCTTGAATGTTTTCATGCCGGCAGTATAACGCACACCGATCCTACTGCGAGTAGGTATTATGGGCGCTGAACCGCTTTTTTCTCCCACAGGCTCCTAGGCCATCCGTTCTTGCCACCACAGCCATAAGCCATATGCCATACCTGGCATTGCGGCCGCTGGTCTCGGGGTTGGGGATCACCGGAAATCCTTGGGGACCGGGCGACAGGCCTTCCGGCCGACCTCCTCCAGGTGCTCCCGCAGATGTCGCCTGGCGGCCTCCGCATGGGCCGGAGCGCGCCACTTGACTTGGCCAAGCCGAGAGAGGGCGTTGCGCAGGTGCGGGACGTCGAGGTTCCCTTGGGCGTCATGATGGGGGAGGTGACGCACCTTCTTCCCCCCCGGCGTGGTTTCAACCGCCGCGAATGCTGAATCGGGAAGCTGCCGAATGTATTGCCGGCTCCATTTCGCGGCGTCGACTGGAGCACCGGCCAGCATCAAAAGGCCAAAAAGCATCCCAAGAAACCATCGCATTCCCTTCACGCTTCCCTCCTCCCGTACTGGAAGTCCGTTGATCCAGTTTCCCCCGGAGGTCACGCACCGCCCGCCGGGAGAATTGACGCCCCTTCCTTGCTCTGGTAGGTTTGCTTCACCTGTCCGCTTGCTCTCCCTCCAGGAGTCCCGCATGGCTGACGACGCGATCCACTTCTTCCTTTATCAAGACCGCCTCATCCGGGTGTCCACTGAGATGTTGGTTCCCAAGTCCGGCAGCCTTCTGCTCGCCCGGCATCTCCCTCTGCGTGCTGGTGACGTCGTGCTGGACCTGGGGTCAGGAGCGGGCCTAATCGGGATCCTGGCCGCGCGCCGGGGGCATCGGGTCGTCGCCACGGACGTGGTGGCTGCCTGCACGGAGTGTACGTGGGCAAACGCGCTTCTGAATGGGGTCGCCGACCGCCTGGAGGTTCGGACCGGGGACCTCTTCGCCCCTGTCCTGGCTGAGGCGTTCGACTTGATCGCCACTAACCCTCCTCAGATGCCGACCCCGCCCGACCGCGAATGGGACGATGCCCAATCCCGGGCGGATGACGGCGGGCCGGATGGCTGGGCTGCCTTGGACCGCATTATCCACGAGGTCCCGAGGCATCTCAAGCCCGAAGGCCGCCTGGTGTTCACCTTCTTCGGGTTTCTGGGGGTCGAGCGCGCGCTGGACACGCTGCGGGCCGCTGGGCTCGAGCCGCGGGTCCTGGCGCGGGAAGAGCAACCATTTCCCCGTATCGCTCATGAGCGGTTGGACCACATTCGGTCAGTGGACGCCGAAGGGGTCCTGCCGGTAGGACGCCCCGCGCCATGCCCGCGCCTCATGCTCTGCGGCCAGAAGGGATAGCCAGTGCCGTCCTTCCTCATCGTGAACGCCGATGACTTCAATATGACCGAGGGCGTGACCCGTGGCATCCTGGAGGCCTATGGGCGGGGGATCGTGACCAGCACGACAGTTCTCGTGAATCTTCCCGGGCTGGAGCGGAGCCGAGAGTTGGCGCGGGACTCCTCCCCTCTCGGGCTGGGACTGCACCTCAACCTCACCTTCGGCCCGCCTGTCCTGCCTCCCGGAAGGGTCCCCTCGCTCGTGGATGGCGGCGGCAGGTTCATTCGGGACCGCGCCCGTGTGGGGGAGGCGGCAGACCCGTCGGAGATCCGGGAGGAACTGATCGCCCAGGCCGAGCGGTTCGAAGAGACCTTTGGGGTTCGCCCCAGCCATCTGGACACCCACCATCATGTGCACCGGCATGCCCGGATATTTGAGGTGGTCCTCGAACTTGCCGGGGAGTTGGGCACCCCGGTGCGTGCATTCACCCCGGAAATGGCAAGCCGGATCAGGAACCGCCATCTGCCTGCGGTGGATCAGGCGATCGGCGATGTGGGCCCAGAGGCGTACTGGACGCCGGAACGCCTGCTGGACTTGCTACGAACCCTCCCATCCGGCGTGACGGAACTCATGTGCCATCCGGGGCATCCGGATGCCGCGCTGGCTGTCAGCAGCTACTGCGCGCAGCGCCAGGTCGAGCTGCGCGCGTTCTGTGATGCCCGGGTGAAGGACGCCCTTCCGACGGCCGGCGTTCAGTGCATCACCTACCACGAGCTGGCTGCCGTCCTGGCGGGTCGCCGATGACGGCCCCCTCTCCTGGTGCGATCATCGGTGTGGACCTGGGAGGGACCACGCTGGCGGGTGGGCTGGTGGGCGCCGCCGGGGTGGTCCAGCACTCCCGTACCGTGCCCACGGACCGACGGGGCCGCGGCGAGGGGATCTTGGACAACCTTTTGGAATTGATCGTGGGCCTCGCGGAACCAGCCCGGACGCTCCACCTACCGATCCTGGGCGTCGGCGTCGGGGTGCCGGGCGTCGTCGAGGTGGAGACCGGGACGATCGGTGAGGACATTCAGAACCCCCCGGAGTTTCGCGGCATGCCCCTGGGCCGGATCCTTCGGGAGAAAACGGGCCTCCCGGTTGTCGTGGATAACGATGTCAACGCCCTGACCCTGGGAGAGTGGACCTTCGGGCAGGCGCGGGATCTCCGCCATGTGGCCATGATCGCCGTGGGGACCAGCATCGGCGGCGGCCTGATCCTGAACGGGGGACTGGTGCGTGGCGCCAGCGGGTATGGCGGTGAGATCGGACACATCATGGAGCCGGTCCTGCGGTGGGCCAGATTTTATGCTTTCGAGAGCGCCTTCGACCTGACACGGATCGTCCGCTCCACCCTGAACAAGCAGTCGGGTGTGCTGGGGGCCGCAGCGCTCTTTCTCTACGAACACCGCTGCGGGCGCCTGGATTGATCCGCGGCCACAGAGAGAATGCCTTGCACGGAACGGAGGACGGGACCATGGCCAAGGCATACGGAATGCTGATCGGCGGCAAGTGGGAGACCGGGACGGAGACCATTCCGGTCATCGACAAGTACAGCGGGGAGACCATCGGCACGATCCCTCGTGCCGGGAAGGTGGATGTGGATCGGGCGATCGGCGCGGCCCAAGCGGCCTTCGGCGGATTCGCCGAGCTGCCGGCGCACCGCCGATCTAAGATCCTCGAGAAAACCTCGGAACTCTTGGCAAGGTACCAGGAGGACATCGCCACGATCATTTGCCGCGAGGCCGGCAAGGCCTGGAAGTACTCCGTGGCCGAGGTCGGTCGGGCCGTGGATACGTTCAAGTTCGCGGCCGAGGAGGCGAAGCGGCTCCACGGCGAGACCGTTCCCATGGACGCCTCGGCCGGGGCGGAGAAGCGCTTTGGCTTCTACTTCCGGACGCCCGTGGGGGTCGTGGCGGCCATTTCACCGTTCAACTTTCCCCTGAACCTGGTGGCGCACAAGGTCGCACCCGCCCTGGCCGCCGGGAATACGATCGTCCTGAAACCGGCGACGACGACCCCCATCACCGCCATTCGCCTCGGCGAGGTCCTGATGGAGGCGGGATTGCCCAACGGAGCGTACAACCTCATCTTCGGGGAGGGGGGCACGGTCGGCGACTGGCTGGTGACCGACCCTCGCCCGGCCAAGATCACCTTCACGGGCAGCCCCCCGGTGGGGCAGCACATCATGAGCCGCGCCGGCCTCAAGAAGGTGACACTGGAACTGGGGAACAACTCCGGCACCATCATCGAGGCCGACGGGGACATTGATGCGGCCGTGCCCCGCTGCGTCGTGTCTGCCTTCGCCAACTCGGGTCAGATCTGTATCAGCTTGCAGCGGCTTTATCTCCACCAGGCCATCGCTAAGGAGTTCACGCAGAAGTTCGTCGAGGCGACGGCCCGGCTCAAGGTGGGGAATCCTCAGGATAAGGATTGCGATGTGGGCCCCATGATTGATGAAAAGGAGGCCAAGCGCGCCGAGGCCTGGATCAACGAGGCGGCGGCGCAGGGGGCCAAGGTTCTGCTGGGCGGCAAACGCGAGGGACGGATCCTGTGGCCCACCATCCTGGAGAACGTGCGGCACGACATGAAGGTCATGTGCCAGGAAACTTTTGCCCCGCTGGTCTCCCTCGTGACCTACAAGGACTTCGACGAGGCCTTGGAGTTTCTCGCCGACAGCCCCTATGGCCTCCAGGCGGGGGTCTACACCAGGGACATCGGTAAGGCCTTCAAGGCGATCAAGCGGGTGGACGTGGGGGGCATGATGATCAACGACACGTCCATCTTCCGCGTGGACCACATGCCGTACGGAGGCAACAAGATGAGTGGCATCGGCCGTGAGGGCGTCCGCTTCGCCGTCGAGGAGATGACCAACCTCCGGATGGTCTGCTTCAATCTCGCATAG
>JACQVO010000129.1 GCA_016209725.1 Candidatus Methylomirabilota bacterium
CCGTGATCGAGGACCGCCGCGAGGGATTCCTGCAGGGTGTCCTGGTGGCTCCGGTGTCCCGGTCCAGCATCGTGCTGGGTCAGGCGCTGGGGGGCACCCTCCTGGCCCTGGTGCAGGGGATTCTCTTTCTCCTCCTGGCTCCGGCTGCCGGTGTGTCCTTGACCGTGGCCTCGGTCCTCTCAGTGGTGGTGGCGATGGTTCTGGTCTCCTTCGGGCTGACCAGCCTCGGGCTGGTCATCGCGTGGCGTCTGGATTCCACGCAGGGCTTCCACGCCATCATGAATTTGATCCTGCTGCCCATGTGGGTGCTCTCCGGCGCCTTCTTCCCCATCACCGGGGTTCCCTTGTGGCTCAGGTGGACGATGCACGTGAATCCGCTGACCTACGGAATGGCTGCTTTGCGACGGTGCCTGTACCTGGGGAACCCCGCAGCCGCGGGGGCGGTTCCCGGGCTCGTGCCGGCACTGGCCGTCACCGTCGGGTTCTGCGTCCTGGCTTTCGTCGCCGCCGCGGATGCCGCGCGGCGCAGCACGGTGTAACAGATTCACACTCTCACATTCTCACTGTCTCACTTCCGGCGAGCGGGGGCAACGTGATCAGCACAGCGATGTGGATCGTGTGGTTGCACCTTCTGGCGACGGCCGCCTGGCTGGGGGGAGGGGCGGCGATGCTCCTGGCCATCCTCCCGGGTATGGGGGAGGGGAGGGAGGGGGGTGCCGCCGCCAAGCGCGCTCACTTCCTTACCTCGCGGGCCATGGAGGTCGTCGTCATCACCGGGATCCTGAATCTGCTTTTGCGGGGGATGGGAAGCGGCGCGGGCTTCAGCCGGGCCTTCGTCGCCATGCTCTCCCTCAAGGTCCTCCTCGTCCTTGTCATGGCGGGGCTGCAGGTCTGGATGGGAATTGCCTGGAAGCGTGAGGCCGATGCGGTGGGTGTGGCGGCCAGGCGCGCCCGAGGGGCCCTCACGGCGCAGCTCGTCCTGGGCGCGGTGGCCGTTCTTCTGGGACTGGGCGTCCGCTCTGTGTAAGGACAGAGCAACGCCATGGGCCAGGGCACAGGGCATCCAGGACGACTCGGGACCTGCCTCCTCGTCCTGGGCAGCGCGCTGCCCCTCGCAGGCCTTTCGCTCGCCGCCGATCATTCGACGCACATCCATGTCCCCCTGGCGGGGGCAGGCCTCGCGGCCGCCTTTCTCTTTGGCCTTCTGGGCAGCACCCACTGCTTCGGGATGTGCGGGCCGCTGGTGAGCCTATACGCCGGCCAGCTCGCCGGCGGGGGAGGACCCTCACCGCCTCGCCAGCACCTTCTCTTCAATCTCGGCCGCGTGCTAGCGTACATTAATTTGGGGGCCGTGTTCGGTGCGGCGGGGTTCATCTTGGCGGTCCGTCCGTGGACCGCCGGCCTCGTGGGGCTCGCCGCCGGACTCTTCGTCCTGGCAATGGGAGGCCACTTCCTCGGGCTGAGCGCCGTCGCGAATCGGCTGGACCGTCTCCTGGCGCGTCCTACCGGGGCACTGGTGGGGGTCTGGCGGCAGTACGTCGTCCTGGCCCGGTCCCCTGGCATTGTCCTGCTGGGGGCGCTGCACGGACTGCTCCCGTGCCCCCTCCTGTACGTGATGTTCACATCGGCGGTGGCGCTGGGCGACCCCATCCGGGGCGGGGTGCTGCTCTTCTCCTTCAGCCTGGGGACGGTGCCGATGATGTGGGGAATCGGGGCGGTGGGCCAGTACCTGAGCCCGGCGCGCCGCCTGGCATGGCAGCGCGTGTTCGGCGGGCTGGTGGGGGTCTGGGGACTGGTTTTAGTCCTCCACGGCCTCCAGAGCCTCGGGCTGTTCTGACATGCTGAGGTCGAGGTCCACCCGTGTTCCGAAAAAACCTTGAACCGCTGGCGTTCTTGTCCCGCCCCTGGCGGGATTGGCGGTTAAGAATTTCGGATGGGGGTTAGCTGCCCACGGACACAGGATGCTACGAGCAGGGGAGGGGAACGACATGACCACCTCAACGGACGTCTCCTCCGGGCAGCCAGGGACCCAGCCGGCAGAAAGCCATCCGGACCGGCTGCCGTATCCTATTGGCGTCGCGCCCCGCAAGATCCTCTGGCCCTACGCCATCTCTAACACCGTCTATCACCTCCTGGCTCTCCTGGCGTTCCTCCCCTGGTTCTTCAGTTGGACCGGAGTGGTCCTGGCGTGGCTGGGGCTCAACATCTTCGGTACCCTGGGCATCAACCTCTGCTACTACCGGCTGCTCACGCACCAAGGGCTGAAAGTGCCGCGCTGGTTGGAGTACACTCTGGCCGTCCTGGGCGTCTGCTGCCTGCAGGACACCCCGGCACGCTGGATCGCCATTCACCGCAAGCACCATCAGCACTCGGATGAGCAACCCGACCCGCATAGCCCGCTGGTCACATTCCTCTGGGGGCACATGGGCTGGCTGCTGGTGGAAAACCGGGAGGTCAACAACATCGCCACGTACGAGAAGTACGCGCGGGACATCCTTCGCGACCATTTTTACTTCGCTCTGGAGAAGAATTTCCTCTGGCTCTGGATCAACCTGGCCCAGGGCGTGCTCTTCTACCTGGCGGGACTGGCCATCGGCTGGGCGACGACGGGCCAATACTTGGAGGGCGTGCGGTTCGGGCTGAGCCTCTTGGTCTGGGGCGTGTTCGTCCGCACCGTGGCCGTGTGGCACATCACCTGGTCGGTGAACTCTGTGACTCACATGTGGGGCTACCGCAACTACGACACCGACGAGAACAGCAAGAACAACTGGCTCGTCGGCATCGTCAGCAACGGCGAGGGCTGGCACAACAACCATCATGCCGAGCCCCGCTGCGCGGCCCACGGCCACCGCTGGTGGGAGCTCGACGTCACCTACCGTACCATTCGCTTCCTGCAAAGGGTCGGCCTGGCCAAGGACGTGGTGATGCCCAGCGAAAAGCTGCTGAAGAAACTGGCCGCGGGGAAAGTCATGGCGACGGAAAAGGGCTGGTAGAAACTGTCGTCGTGGAGTGTGCGCCCCGAGTGCAAGTTCAATGGTGAATTACCAAGTAAATTAGGGGACGTAAATTAGGGGACGTTCCTGACTAACTAAACTACCTTCGCTGCCGCTCGTTTCAGGCTTTTTGCAATTGCGGGTCCGCTTACCCCCAGCAATCGAGCCGCCTCGGCTTGCGGGAGCCCCAGATCGAGTACCAGTCGCTGGCCCAGCCGCGCTCTCACGCGTGAGACCGGCTCCCGCCGGCTCCCCGATTGCAGCTCCTCAAGGGAAACCTTCCCTTCCGCACAGACCCGGTCCACCAAACGCCTCCCCTCCCGCCAGCGCCGGTCTGCCGGAAGCTGATGTCTAATCGTTTCCTCCGCCTCCCCCAGCATCCTCTGCACAAACTCCCCACCTCCAAGGATCCTCTCGTCGGAGAGCGCTCGCTCCTCCTTCCGCCGCCGCGACTTGACCTGCGACCAGCCCCCCAGGGAACGAATCAACCCCCCTCCCACCAACTCCGGGCGCCTTCCCAATGGGATCCCGTCCGCCACATACTGGCGATAGGCCTTCACCGCCGCTTTCTCCCTCCGTCCAAACCAGGCCAGCACGTGCGCCCGATCCTGCCAGGCGTAATGCACGTTGCCCATCACCACCGCGTGTCCGCACCAAGCAAATCGATCGAGGTAGGTGAGGTCCCGAACCAGCCCGGCACGCAGTGGATTCAAGTGAATGTAGCGCACGAGTTCCTGGAAGTAGGCATCCTCCTCACAGACGATGGACTTGTACCGGTTCTGAAAGAGGTGCCCGTGCCGGCGATGGCGTCGATTGTAGTCGCCGGCATACCCGGTGAGGAACCGTCGCATGAACGCCGGCAACCCCTGGGGGCCGCTGCGCAGCAGGATGTGCGCGTGATTGGGCAGCAGTGCCCACGCATAGATGACCATCCTCGTGGAGGCCGCCGCCTCCCCCAGGCGGGCAATGAACTTCCCACGATCCTTCCCATCGTCTACAATCCTGCGCTTCTCGATCCCCCGCACCATCACATGGTGCAGCGTCCCAGGCGCATCCAGTCGAGCCTGTCGCGGCATCTTCCCTCCCAGCCCTCTCAAATGACCGTCGGTGTCATAGCGCGCATCGTATCACAAGTTTACTTAGTCAGGAACGTCCCCCATTCGGAAAATGGGACGGCGCTCGAGGCCGCGCACCATCACGTGGTGGAGGACCCCCGGGGCATCGAGACGGGCTTGACGGGGCATGGCCAGAGGACGATATCACAAGGCAGTTTCGGAAGCAACGGGTCCCCCATCCGTCCCCCATCCCTCGCGGTCGGGGATACGGTCTGAGTCGAGGACGAGCAGCTTCACATGGTGGAGCATCCCAGGGGCGTCGAGGCCGGCTTGGCGGGGCATTGCCGAATGACAACCTGGCAAAGCATTTTCCGAAGCAACGGCTCCCATGATGTCCCCATGACGGTAAGGGATCCGGAGACTGACATATCCAATTAGGCTACCCTCTCTGAAGCTTGGTAAGTCACTTTCTCACACAACAGGCAGCTACTTCGAGCTTTACCGACGTAACTGAGGTGTCATCCTGAACTGCAAAGCTGAGGCGGTTGTTAGTCAACATGGCAGGCGTGAGAGGGATAGTCTTTGTCCCAGTCTGCCCTAGTGAAAACGGAAAGCTCGTGTAGACCGGCAGACTCAGGAGGACGGCGCCACCTGAAAAGACGCTCACCCCGTCGTTACCCGCGTCTAAGGAAGTAGCCGACTGCCCGCCTGTGAGTGCTCTATACTGAAGGGTCAGCTTGCCTGACATATATTGGCAACACTCACCTGCGGGCCTCCACGTGAAGGTGTGCCTGAGATGCTTGTCAGTCTGGGTCCCACCAAAGTTTGTGAGTGGCGGCACGGGCGTAGGGAAGTCCGGCGCATACGGCGTAGCTGTTGGCGGATTCGCAATACTGACAAACATCGGACTCGGACACGCTAGTCCTTCAGCAGGAGTCGGTCCCGGTCGCGGCAAAGCTGGAAACCCTTTCTTCTCCTCCTGCGCTGCTCCGAGACCCGCAAAGACAGCCATGACCACAAGAGCGAAAGCCAGAGCTAGGATCTTCTTCATGGTGGTACTCCTCTCTAGTTGGAATGTTAGTAGATGTTACTTGACGAGCTAGAGTGCTTGGACTCCATCGACTCACCGGGGGTCCCGGGTATCGTCGCCCTGAATCGTGTCTTCATTTCAGCTCTATCACCTCCTTACCTTTTCGGGCAGCAGAATGTCGCCGAACGGAGCTGCGGTCGTGCCGTCCCCCCGATGCGCCGACGATCCAGGGCCGCCGCGATGGGGGACCAATGGGGGCCATTGTTACCTCCTGTAACATGCGGCACCCTCTGTCTTTTGCGGGATCTTCATGATCGTGGCGTGATGAGGCCGAGGCGCCGGGCGGGAAGTCGGGAACCCAACGGCAGGGGCGGAGCATCGCAGGGCGATTGATGCAGGGTATGACGTGTCTAACTTTCCGCTGCGATGACGGCTCGTGAATTCACGGATTCGTGCAAGCGGTGGTGGGCGTTGGTGGCGAGGGGGGACACGGTCGGGAAGGTTGGCCTTTTGGTGCCCGATGAGGTGGCTCGCTCTAAGCCTGGCGTTCCCGAGCCCCATAGCAGCAACCTGGGTGGAATGCCAGTGGGCAATGAAGAGCATTCGATCTCGTCGGACGTGGCAGGTATATACCAGAGGCCTGTCTAGATATCAATAGCATTTCCGCAAGCTCACCATCCTCCCCTTCAGGGAAACCGCCCCTCACCTTCACCTCTCCCTCTCAGGGGGAGAGGCGCTTGAGTGAGTAACGGGTAGGGGACAGGACGAGTTCCCCAATGCGGGAGTCCCCGGACCGCCGAATCCCGCAAGGCGGGAAACAGCCGAACTGCCGAACGCTCCAGCGCGGTTAGCCGTCCGCCAACCGCCGGGAGTTCCAGAGGATGAAGAGGCTGCTGGCGATCATGGCGGCGGCGGCCACGAGGGGATTGAGGCGGCCGGCGGCGGCGAAGACCAGGGCGATTCCGTTGTAGGCGAAGGCCCAGAAGAGATTGCCCCGGATGGTCCGGCGCGCTCTGTGAGAGTATTCCACGATCCAGAGGACCTTGCCGAGATCCGGGCCGATGACGTTGACGTCGGCCGCGTCACGCGTCAGGTCGGTGCCGGTCCCGAGCGCGATCCCCACATCGGCTGCCGCCAGCGCTGGCGCATCGTTGATCCCATCTCCCACCATGGCGACAGGCCCCCCGGACCTGCGTCCTGCCTGAACCTCTTGGACCTTGTCCTGTGGCAAGAGCCCCGCCTTCACCTCCAAGGCAGGGAACACCTGCGTCAGCGGAGAGGATGGCGCCACGCGATCTCCGGTCAGGACCGCCGCCCGGATTCCCTTGGCCCGGAGCCCCTCCAAGACCTGCGCCGCCTCTTCGCGAATCCGCTCCTGGAAGAAGAGGGCCGCCTCGACGCTCCCGTCCCATCCGACGAAGACCGCGGTCTTGCCGGGCGCATCTTCCAGGTCGGCCGCACCCCGGATGGCCGGGTGCAGGCGAAGGCCCATCCGCTCCATGAACCGGGCGCTGCCAACGAACATCTGGGGGCCTCCCTCCGCCCCCAGCGTGCCCTCCAGGCCGAGGCCGGGATGATAGCGGAAGTTGGTCACCGACTGGCCGGCCTTCGGATCCCCCACGGCCGCCAGGAATGCGTGTGCCAGCGGATGCGGGGCCTGGGACTGCAAGGCGGCCACGCGCTGGAGGAGCTCTGGCTGCGGCAGCGGGCAGTCCGAAGAACTCATGCATCCGGCGTACTGCAGCGTGCCCGAGGTCAGCGTCCCGGTCTTGTCAAAGAAGATGCGCCGGAGCGATCCGAGGACCTCCAGGCTCGCCCCATTCTTGACCAGGACCCCCCGGCGGGCCGCCCGCCCCAGCGCCGTCCACGTGGCGGCCGGGGTGGCGATGCCAAAGGCGCAGGGGCACGAGACGACCAGGACGGAGAGGGAGGCCAACAGGGCGGACTCGACGCCGGACCGGGCCAGCCAGAAAGCGAAAACGGCGAGGGCGAGAATCAGGACTCCCGGCAGGAAGGCCGCGGCAACTCGATCCGCCAGTCGTTCGGCATCGCCCCGGGTGAGACGAGCCTCTTCGAGGAGGCGGGCGATCCGCGCGGCCGTGCTCTCGGCCCCCACGCGCTCGGCTTCGATCAGCAGGCTCCCATCCAGGTTGAGGGTCCCCGCGGCGACCCGATGGCCCGCCTCCTTGTAGACCGGTCGGCTTTCCCCGGTCAGACTGGATTCGTCCACGTGCCCCCGACCCTCGAGGATGACGCCATCGAGGGGGAGGGCGGCGCCGGGGAGCACCCGGACCCGGTCGCCGGCCCGCAGGTCCTCGGTGGGGACCTCGCGGGGCGCCCCATCGCGGATCAGGATCGCCTTTGGGGGGACTTGGTCCAAAAGGGTCCGAAGCCCCTCCGACAGCTTCAGCTTGGCCGAGGCCTCGAGGTACCGGCCGAGGGCCACCAGCACCAGGAGCATGGCGGCGGTGTCGTGGTACACGTGGGGGGAATTGCGGGCAGTGTTGTAGGCGGACAGGCCGAAGGCCGCAAAGGCCCCCAGGGCGATCAGGGCATCCACGCTGAAGGGGGACCGCCGCATCTGTCGCAGCGACTGGACCAGGATCGGCAGACCCAGGAGCCCCAGGACGGGCAGGCTCAGGAGGAGGGACAGGACCCGGAGGATCAGGAGGAAGGCGCCTTCGCCGGCATCAGTCGGGGAGGATGGGTAAAAGAAGGGGAAGTAAGCGGGCAGGCTGAACATCATCGCGTTCATGGCGAAGAACGCGCTGAGGCCCAGGCGGATCAGGAGTGCATGGGCCGTTCCCGCCTCGCCCGGCTGGCGGGTGATCTGCAGGACCAGGGAGCAGCCGTAGCAGCAGAAGGCTCGCTCTTGCCCCTCGACGACGGCGCGGATTCCGCGACCCGCCAGGGGAAGCCCGCACTGGGCGCAGGAAGCCTCCCGAGGATGGGTGGGACTCACGAAGTCGCTAGCCATTGCGCCCGGCCTGGGCAAAAGGCGTTCGGCGGTTTCCGCCTGAGGCGGATGCGGCCGTTCGGCAGTACGGGGGTGGACGCGGTCTCCTGACTTCCATGAACAGCCGAACCATCGAACTGCCGAACGGCCGAACAGTTCCTATCCAGCAAGCAGGTTCTGGAACAGGTAGACGACGGCGAAGATGAACCAGGCGATCCAGATGGCGGCAATCCACCAGGGGACGGGGTTGGATTCGTAGATGTGGTAGGTTTCTTCGTCGGTGGACTTCTGTTCCATCGCGAACCTCAATGACGAATTTCGAATATCGAATGTCGAATATCGAATGTCGAAGCTCTCAAAATCCGCATTCCACATTCCGCATTCAGTTCGGCGGTACCCTGTTTCCGTACCGCTCGATCTCCTCCTGGAGCTCCAGCATCCGGTGCTTAGGCTGTTCGATGTCCCGGAAATGGCCCCGCAGGACGGCCCAGAGCATGAGGAACAGGATGGGTATCATCCCCAGCAGGTAGGAGCCCACGGCGATGAATCCGAAGCCGCCGAAGCGATCCGCGGCCGGGTCAAGCCAGGTGAAGGCGAACTCGGTCATCTTGAAAATGAAGGCCACAGCGGCCACCACCACGATCGCCACCCACAGCGCGGTCAGCCACCACTTGGTCGCTTTCATTGTTTCGCTCCCGCCAGGGCGTCCACGTTGTAGATGGTCTGGGGGACCTGCTCCACCCAACTGCCCAACCACTGCACGTAGGCGGTGATGGCCAGGGCGTCTTTGTTGGGCCGGCCCTTGTCATCGAAGAACCAGCGGTACGGGGGCATCACCGAGTACGGGGCCACGTCTCGCGGCTCGAAGAAATGGGCGATGTGCCAGTCGTTGGAATGCTTGCCCGCCTCGCGAATCAGATCCGGCCCGACCCGCCGGGTCCCGAAGAGGGGAGGCAGGTTCAACTCGTTGTTGTACTCGGCGGCGTTGGAGACGGGGCCAAACCGGAGGTCCTCCTGGGATACCGGCCGGACGTACTGGCTATGGCAGTGCCAGCAGCCCTCGGCGATGTAGACGGCCCGCCCCCGCGAGAGCGCCTGGGCGAAGGAGGCGGGATTCACCTCGCCGAAGGCGCGCGTGAACTCCTCCGGGTAGTCCTCGGCCAACTGGCGGAACTCTTCCGGGATGTCCTGGCTGATCTCGGCCAGCGTCTTCACCGGCAGCTTCCGGTACGTGACCATGGGGAGAACCCCCTGCAGGACGAACCCCAGGAGGAAGGTCACCACGCCGGCGATCAGGAAGGCGGCCCCGAGTCTCTCCATGCTGGACCCCTACTCCGGATTATTCGCGAACTCGTTCGCGAATTGGTCATTGCCCCGTCTATGCCTCGGCCGTCGCCGCCCCGGGGACGTACGCGGGGGCCGGCTGGCGCGCCGTAGCCCACATGTTGTAGAAGAAGAGCCCGGTCCCGAGGATGATAAGGAGGCCGGTGAGGGTGCGGGCCCACCAGAAGGGCAAGGAATAGACCACCGAATCGGCCCAGTGGGCCAGGCTCCCCCACAGGTAGCCCTGCACCAGTCCCCCGGCCATCAAGATGACGAACATCGAGGTCATCCCGATGGTGGTCAGCCAGAAATGGGCGGTGAGCAGCCGGGTCGAGTACCACGGGCGGCCGACGACCTGGGGCCAGAGCTCCACCATCATCCCCATGATCCAGAAGCCGAACACGCCGAACATCACCAGGTGGGCGTGGCCCACCACCCAGTCGGTGAAGTGGATGACCTTCTGGACGGTCAGCGTCACCTGGATGGCGCACTGCAGGCAGGTCAGGGCGTAGTTGAGCATGCCGACGTAGAACCAGCGGATGGGCAGGTTGGACCGCATGGCGTCGGAGCGGCCATACAGGGTGCCGAAGAAGTTCACGATGACCGTGACGACGACGACCTCGATGGCGATGGTGGCCACCACCGCCCCGTACTGCGCGTACATGGGGATCGGACTCCACAGGAAGTGGTGGACCCCCTGCATGGGGTAGAAGAAGGCGATCCCCCAGAAGCCGATGAGGGAGAGGGCGTGGCTCCAGATGGGCTTCTTCAGGAGCAGGGGGACGAAGAAGTACATCAGCCCCCAGCCGATGGGCGTGACGAAGAGGCCGACCAAATCGTGGATGAACAGGCCCGCGATGGCCGCGCCGGGCGCCCCCGGCACCCAGAACTGGGGCATGTAGTTGCCCATGAAGTAGACGAGGCCGGTCCAGGCGAAGGCCGCCAGGAAGTACCAGAGACTGACGTACAGGCCGCGCTCCCGCGTCTTGAAGATGGGATGGGCCAGGTTCGTCACCAGGAGGACCAGGCCCACTAGCACCAGCGGGTCCACGAAGATGGGGGTCTCGCCCCACTCGATGGCCTGCGCATATCCTCCCAGGATCCCGAGAAAGGTTAGCACGAGGATTCCCTGCCAGGCCCAGAAGATAAGCCAGCCCAGGCCGTCGCTCAAGATGGGGCGTTTGGTCAGCCGGGGGATCGCCCACAGCAATCCGGCGATGAAGGCGTTGGCGATGAACCCGTAGGCCGCCATGTTGGTGTGGACCATGCGAACCCGGCCGGGCGAAAGGGCCGGGATGCCCGGGAAAGGATAGTACTGCATGAACTGGAGAGCGAAGGCCAGCCCCGCCAGCAGGAGGATGGCGAAGGCCGTAGCGCTGGCCACCAGGTGGGCACGGACCAGGGCCACATTGACGAGCTGGCGCTGCGGTGATGTTGCAGGCGTCATCGTGGGGTTCCTTTCACAGGGGCGCCGGTCGCAGCAGTCTTGTCCGCTCGAAAGGAGGTGGTCCGAAGGGAGAGGACGAAGGACACGAGGTTCCAGGCATCCCCCTCCTTGATATTCTCCCCGTCCGGCTCGCCGAAGATATCCGCATAGCTCGGCATCGCCGTGCCACCCACTCCGGTCATGAAGGTTCGGTACACGTCCTTGGGTGACGGCCCGCTCTTGAGCCGCCCCCCGGTGAAGTCGAAAGGCTTTTGCTTGTTGCCCCACACGTCCGGATCGAGTTTGGCCGCGCTGGGTCCATCGCCCTTGCCGGTCTCTCCGTGGCAGGCGGTGCACTCCAGGAGGATGTACAGCTCTTTGCCCCGGGCGATTGATTCAGGCGACGCGAGTGTGTCGGGCGGCTCGGGGATGAAGATGGACTTCCCCGGCCTCTGGGCCTTCCACTCCGGGTAGAAGGTCTTGATGTACTGGATCACCGCCAGCCGGTCCCGCTCGGGCACGAGGGCCCAGTCGGGCATGGAGGTCCGGTACACGCCCCGCGTGATGATCTTGTACAGGTCCTCATCCGTGGGCAGCGTCCCGGAGGGGGTGCTCCGGAACTTGAACACGCCCTGGGTGAAGTCGCGGGGCTTGACCACGAGGAGCCGCGCCCCCGGGCCCTTCCCGTCCCCCTTCTCGCCGTGGCAGCCGACGCAGTAGCGGTCATACACCTGCTTTCCCTGGGCCGCCAGGGCCTCCAGTTGGCTGGTGGGACGATCGGGGGCCTGCGCCGCGGCGGCGGGCCAGGCGAGCAGGGACCCGAGCGCCGGGACCGCCGCGACCACGGCCCATGCTCGGAGTCGACCCGCGAAAGTGTGGAGCCATCGCACGTGAGGGAGCATGGAGAAGACCTCAGGCTGTCGGGGGCGCGTAGGGGATGAATCGTCCAATCGGTTGGAGCAGGCCCAGGGTCAGGCCATATATGATGTGGGTCAGCGCCGCGACCCAGAACGGCATCAGTCGCAGGATGTACGCCTGGCCGACGAGCAGCGGCTGCAGCCACGAGATCACCCCATAGAAATTGACCAGCCAGAGGGCGCAGCCGAAGAGGCCGGAGTAGAGGATCTTCTGCCCGAGGGACCGGTCGGCGAAGTTCCGGTTGATGACCACGTGAAAGACCGCCCCCCCGGCGGCCCCCACGATGGCATGGGTGAGGAGGACCAGCATCAGGAAGTTCAGGTTGTCGGTCGTCAGGGCCTCCTGTCCGACGAAAAAGGTGCCGAACACCCGCAGGATCAGCATGGGATCCTGGGCCACGACGAGGGAGCCGACCACATTGAAGACGAAGCTGGCCAGCGCGCCCATGGTTCCAAGCGTGAGACCGGCCACGACGTAGAAGGTGGTATAGAACCCCGGTGGTGGCCAGCCGCTGCGTCCGGCCGGGGCGGCGGCCAGTTTTTCCTCCAGCTCGACGATGGCCCGACGGTGTCGCTCGATCTCTCGGAGGATCTCTTCCCGCTGGAGGTCGGCCGGCATCGTTCCCCTCGACTGATAAAACGGCGTGTCGGCAGCAAGAGGCTAGCGCAAATTAAACTTGGAGGAGGCGACTGTCAAGGGGGAAAAGACTAAGAACATACACGAATCCGGGTGGTTTCAGCGGCGGCAAGCCTCCGGTTGCGCCGGGCCCTGCGGAGGCGAGACAGCGGGGAGACCGTTGACTCCGCGCTGGCTGTGGCATACGATGCCGTCCCGGGTAAAGCCGCCGGTACTTAGTAGTCTCGGTCGCAACTACAGTGACGTATGATCCGGATTGCAATGCCGTTCGTGGTGAGCCCGTCGAACCATGAACGGCGTCTCGCGGCCGAGAGATCGCGCTTCGAGTGGCTCAGGGCGAACGAGGGAACCTACGTCACCGTGTTTACGCCCAGGAGTACTAAGGATGCGCCTGCCCGGCGCGAAGGGACGGGAGAGCAGGGATCAGGTCAGGGAGATGTGGTGGTCGTCCAGGAGCTTCCGGAACCGGCTGGCGTTGATCAACTCGACGGGAGGCCCTTCGGAAAGCTTCCCGAGGTCCTCGGCGAAGTAGCCGTTCGTGATGAGGATCCCCTTGCTGGCCCCATCGGCCTTCACCGTGTCGGACAGGGACTGGACGGCGCCGAGATCCACCGGCCGGGCCTCCTGCGCCAGGAGGCAGTGCACCAGGACGTCCCCGCCGATGATCGGCTGGGGATTTACCGCGGAGATCTCGATGGTCCGTTGCCCGCGCCGCACCGGGCCATTGATCACCAGGCCCAGTTCCTCCAGCAGGCGGAGACACAGGACCTCGAACTGGACCAGGGAGAGGGATTCGACCATGGCCTGGGCCATGTCGCCGTGTTCGCCCGTGGGACGTTCCGCCACGTGCTGCACGGGCGAGCGACCGGCAATGGCGATCAGGATGAATCCCGCCAGGATCGCCAGGGTCACGAGCAGGATGACGCCCAATTCCGTGCTCTCGCGGTGAGGGTGGTGAACCGTCCGCCGGGGAAGATCCCTACTTGACCATCTCGTCGTAGATCTCGTCCTTGCGGCTTTTCTCGATCAGGCGATCGTGGCGGAAGGCCTGGCGCATTGACAGGTACAGGCAGAATAGCACCGAGATGAGCAAGAGGACGATGGGAATGTTGTCGGGCCGGCTGATGATGCGGAGGAAGTTGTCCATGGGTGATTCCCCTGGTGTGTGTCACCCCGATGGGGCGGTTGCCCGCCACGCTGTCGCAGCCCCCGGCGTGCCGGATCGGAGCGACTGAGCGTGTATTACCTGGCCAAAACGCTGCAAGCCATCGGGATGGTGAACCTGATGGTCGCCCTCTACGCCGGCGTCACGATGGAGCACGGCATGAGCATCGAGTACGCGCTCCTGGCGGCGGGGGCCCTCCTCTTCCTCCTCGGACGCTATCTCGAGCCGCGCGGCTGATCCCGTCATTCAGGCTCTCAGCTCCGATCCGAAAAAACATCAAACCGCCATGATCACCCAGCGCCAGCGCTGGGTACCCGGGTCGCCAAGGACGGCATGTATCATTCTCCGGAGCGCCCCGTACGGGGACACTCCCATGAGGTCGTCAGGCCTTTCAGCTCTTTGTTTGGATCTATTATTCTAGCCTTGGCGATCATGGCGCCTTGGCGGTTGGGACCTTCGAATCGAGGCTACGATTCCGCTTCGGCCGTACGCAATCCGAGCCGCTTCTGCTCCCGCCTCCGCCAGATGTCCAGAAGGCCCTGGCCCGACCGCCACACGGCGAAGAGCGCCCCCAGGCAGAACAGGGACAGAATCCCGCCGAGGGCGGAGAACGCTGCGAAGAGGGGAAGGTTTTCGGGATCCAGAATGGCGTTCGCCAGGACGCTGGGGGTGAGCGGCAGACCGAGAGAGAGCGGCTTCGCCAGGACGATCCGAGCGGTCATCCAGCCGATGAAGGCCGTGATGACGCCCAGGACCGCCAATCCGCCCACGGATTCCATGAGCTTCTGACGGCCCACGCGGAAGGCATGCTCGAACTCGGTTCCCTCGCTGGCCCGCAGCAGGCCGCGAGCCAACTCCTCGCCCTGGCGGAAGGTGATGGATTTTTTCTCTAGGTCCGCCAGATTAAAGTTCTCCTTGCCCATGCCCTTGGCAAGTTCCGCCCGAAGGTCTTTGGCCATCTGCTCGGCCCCGCGAGCCTTCTCGGCGGTGAGACGACCGGCCTCTTGAAGCGCCACGACCTCCCGCAAGAGGTCCAGGCCTTTCCGGTACAGCTCCGGCGCGAGGACCGTGGGGCCGGCCGGCTTTGCCTCGACTTTACTCGGCACAGGCGCCTCGGGCTTCTTGGCGGCGGCCGGTGCGGGAGCAGCAGCGGGGGCCGGTCTTTCCTCGACAGGGGCGGCGGCAACGGGCGCTGCGGCGGCCTGGGCCACCGCCTCTCGACACACGGCGAAGGTGTCCTGATGGGCCTCTTCCACCTCGGTCTTCGTTTTGGCCCGTACCAGGCTGGGTGTCTTCGTGACGAAGTCCGCGTTCTTGGCGATGAAGGACCGCCACTGCTCGGGGACTTCGGCCTCGGGGAAGATCGCCGCCACCGGGCATGCCGGACGGCAGGCATCGCAGTCCACGCACTCGGCGGGATGGATGATCAACTGGTCGCCGCCCTCGTAGAAGCACGCTACCGGGCAGACCTCTACGCAGGCGCGGTCGATGGTGGAGAGGCAGGGCTCGGCGACGACGTAGGTCATGCAGCATTCCTCCGAGGTTGGTCTCCTACGAGCAACCGCAAAAATCTTATCCTGCGACGCGAGTGAATGCAAGGGAAACCGGTTCGCTCCGGTCTGCTTCCCTGGTGGCACTCCGCCTCAGGGCGCATCTGAATTTCCATGGTTTCCCGAAGGCTGGCCAAAGCGGGTTCCAGGGGCTTGCCCACAGCGTGCGCGCCGAATCCGCCTCCGCCAGAGGCAGGGCCGCTGCCACACCGCCATCGTTTTGGGCTGCTGTTTTCGGCCCAATTTTTTACTTGACAACACCATATGTTGGGCGTAAGTAAATGGCCCTACCCAACAAATTGGACCAATCAGATGTTTAGCTACTGTCTAACGTACCATTGGAACACGGCTCGGGCAAGGCGATTCCCGGGCTGCCGCCATTCAAACCCCCTCGCCCGGGAAGTCGTGCGTTTAGTCCGTTGCCCCACTCCGTTACTTGGTAAATCCGAACGCTGGAACTTGACCACACCATAGACCCTTGACCCCCTTCGGGGCGGCCCGCGGCACCGCGCGCTGCCCCGTGTGCTGTCCACGGAGGTTTCAATGGCACAGCTCACCCGTCCAGTGAAGCAAGGCCAGTGGTCCGAATCCGCTCTTCGGGTTCTGCGGGAACGGTACTTGAATAGGTCGCGAGGAGAGGCCACCGAGACTCCTGAGGATATGTGCTGGCGAGTGGCCTGGGCGATCGCTGCCGCCGAGGCGACCTGGGGAAAAACCCAGGAACAGACGTATGACGTCGCCAGCCAGTTCTACGACCTGATGGTGGACGGGTACTTCCTCCCGAATTCCCCGACGCTGATGAACGCCGGGAAGGACAACGGCCTCCAGTATTCGGCGTGCTTCGTCCTCCCGGTCGGGGATTCCATGGACGAGATCTTCGAGGCGGTGAAGCGGGCCGCCATCATCCACAAGAGCGGCGGCGGAACGGGCTTCTCGTTCTCCCGCCTCCGCCCCAAGGACACCCTGGTGAGTTCCACGGGGGGCAAGGCCAGCGGCCCCATCAGCTTCCTGCGCGTCTTCAACGGGGCCACCGAGGCCGTGAAGCAGGGCGGCACCCGCCGGGGCGCCAACATGGGCATCCTCAAGGTGGACCATCCGGACATCCTGGAGTTCATCCAGTGCAAGCTGGACGGGGGCATCACCAATTTCAACATCTCGGTGGCCGCCACGGACGCCTTCATGGAGGCCCTGGCGGCGGACGGCGACTACGACTTGGTGGATCCCCACACGCGGGAGGCGACGGGTCGCCTGCGCGCCCGCGAGGTGTTCGACCGGATCGTCCAAGCCGCCTGGCGCACGGGGGACCCCGGGCTCGTGTTCATCGACCGGGTGAACCGCAGCGCGGCCAACCCGGTGCCGGAGCTGGAGACGATCGAGGCGACCAACCCCTGCGGCGAGCAGCCCCTGGCCCCCAACGACGCGTGCAACCTGGGCTCCATCAACCTGGACAAGTTCGCCCGGGCCGACGATCCCTCGGCCCCCATCGCGTGGGATGAGATGGAGCGGGTGGTCCGGCTGTCGGTGCGGTTCCTGGACGATGTGATCCAGGTGAACCCGTACCCGCTGGACGAGATCATGAAAGAGGTCCACGCCAACCGCCGGATCGGGCTGGGGGTGATGGGCTGGGCCGACCTGTTGATCCAGCTCGGCGTCCCGTATGACAGCGAGGCCGCGCTGGAGCTGGCCGACAAGGTCATGGAGTTCTTCACCATGATCGGCCGGGACGAGTCGGCCCGCCTGGCGGAGGAGCGGGGCCCATTCCCCCACTGGTCCCGGAGCATCTATCGGGAGGGTCGGCCCATCCGGAATTCCACGGTAACGACCATCGCGCCGACGGGGACGATCAGCATCATCGCGGGCTGCTCCTCGGGGATCGAGCCGCTCTTCGCCGTTGCGTTCAGCCACATCGTGGGCGACCGGCACCTGACCTTCGTGAATCCCCACTTTGAGGCGGTGGCGACGCGGCGGGGATTCTACAGCCCCGAGTTGACGGACCGGGTGGCCACGCAGGGGATCCTGCATGACCTGGCCGAGGTTCCGGAGGATGTCCGGAGAGTCTTCGTTACCGCCCACGAGATCGAGCCGGATTGGCACGTCCGGATGCAGGCCGCCTTCCAGCGACATACGGACAACGGAGTGTCCAAAACGATTAACCTGCCCAATTCAGCCACGGTGGAGGACGTGGCCGACGCCTACCGTTTAGCATACGATCTGGGCTGTCTCGGCATCACGGTGTTCCGGGATGGGTGCAAGTCTGCCCACGGCGGGCAGGTGCTGCACGTCGGTACCGGTGTCGGCTCTGGTGCCGGTGGGGGCGCCGAAACCGGCGCCGGGATCGGCGCAGGTGCCGGCGTGGAGAGGAAGGGGAAGGTGGGAGGGGAAGAGACTGTACCGGCAAAGGCAGTGGCCACGGTCAAGCCGCGCCCGCGGACGCTTCGCGGGGTGACGTACCGAATCGACACCCCGCTGGGGACCGGCTATGTGCACGTCAACCAGGCCCCGTCGGGAGAGCCGTTCGAGATCTTCCTGAACGTGGGCAAGGCCGGCAGCGACGTCCAGGCGGATGCCGAGGCGCTGGGGCGCCTGATCTCCCTCATCCTGCGCATGCCGTCTCCCCTCTCGCCGCGCGAGCGGGTGGACGAGATCGTCAAGCAACTGGACCGCATCGGCGGGCGGCGGGACGCGGGGATGGGGCCGGCGCGGGTCCGTTCGATCCCGGACGCCATCGCCCAGGTCCTGGCAGAGCACGTGGGCCTGCGCGAGCCCGGGGTCGAGCACATCCGCGAGGCGCGCGAGGGCCGGGTGAAGGCCACCGACATGTGCCCGGATTGCCAGAACTTCACCCTGGTCTTCGAGGAAGG
>JACQVO010000009.1 GCA_016209725.1 Candidatus Methylomirabilota bacterium
GCCCACACCCATCCTGCTCGCTTGGAGCGGCGGTAAGGATAGCATCCTAGCCCTGGCCACCCTTCGCCAGGATCCTGGGTCCTCCGTTGTGGGGCTCCTGACCACGGTGGCCCCGGCCTACGACCGCATCAGCATTCACGGCGTCCGCCGTAGCATCCTCCAGGCTCAGGCCGACGCGCTCGGTCTCGCCGTCTTTGAGGCCCCGCTCGCCCCCGATTCCAGCAATGCGGAGTACGACGCCGCTTGGCCTCTCGGGCTCCAACATGCCCGCGCAGCCCTCGGCCCCGTCAACCACATCGCCTACGGCGATCTCTTCCTCGATGATGTGCGCCGGTTCCGGGAGGAGCAGAGCCGGCGTCTGGGCTACACCCCGCTCTTCCCGCTCTGGGGCCGGGACACGGGTTCACTGGCCCGGGATTTCATCCGGGCGGGCTACGAGGCATACCTCACGTGTGTGGATACCACCCAACTGGCTCCGGAGTTCGCCGGTCGCCGGTTCGACGACGCATTGTTGGCGGACCTCCCCGCCACGGTGGACCCGTGTGGCGAGCGCGGCGAGTTTCACACCTGCGTCGTGGCGGGCCCCCTCTTCCGCCACGCCATCGCGGTTCGTTGCGGGGAGCGCGTGCGCCGGGATGGCCGCTTCGAGTTTTGCGACTTGGTCCCACGGGATGACCTACCCTCTGCCCGGGCGGCAGCCTGACGAGCGCATGGACCTGCGGGGGCTTGGCCGGCCGGTGAGCTTGGAGCGAGCTCCAGGGAGTCTCGCCCCGCAATCATGCGAGGGCGTTTGCCGGTCACGAACGGGGTGTTGAATTCGGTTCAGGCGTGGTAAGATCTCCAGCAAGAGCCCTGGCGGCATCGAAGCTGGCAGGAGCACCGCAGAGCACAAATGGGCGTCAGGCGGGAAAATTCATTCGAAAGGCGAGGTTGGCATTGGTGGAGGAGGCGGGTGTGAGCGAGGAGCTGGATCGGCGGGGCGTCGTGGAAGCGCTGCTCTTCGTCGTCGAGGAGCCGCTTCCCCTGGCCAGGCTGCAGGAGGTGCTGGCGGACGAGGATCCGGCGACGACCGAGGCCACGGTTCGCGAGCTGGCCCTCGGCCTCGAGCAGGAAGGCCGCGGCCTCATGGTGCAGGAGGTGGCGGGAGGATTTCGCCTCACCACCCGGCCCGCCGCGCACCCGTGGATCCAGCGGCTGCAGCAGGTCAAGCCCGCCCGACTCAGCCGGGCGGCGCTGGAGACCCTGGCCATCATCGCCTACAAACAGCCCATCACCCGGGCGGAGATCGAGGCGATTCGGGGCGTGGCCGTCGACGGGGTGATGCGGACGCTGGTGGAGCGCAGTCTCATCCGGATGCTGGGGCGGAAGCCCGAGGCCGGCCGGCCCATCCTGTATGGGACGAGCAACGCCTTCCTGGAGCACTTCGGCTTCAGGGACCTGGGGGAGCTGCCCAGTTTGAGGGAGATCGATGAGCTCATCGGCACCTCGGGGACGGAGCCCGCAAGCCCGAGCCTCCCACCTCCCTCGGAGGACGGGGGCGCCGGCCATGCGGGCGAAGGTCGGGAGTCGTCCTGAGCGCCCCCGCGGACCGGGGCGGGCCTCCCCGCGTCGGCGGACGGAGGCGGCTCCCGGCGAGACGGACCGACACGGGAAGATACGGGCACCCGAGGGAGAGGATTCGGGGGAGCGGCTGCAAAAGTTTCTGGCCCGGGCGGGGATCGCGTCGCGGCGGCAGTGCGAGGCGCTCATCGCGGCGGGACGGGTTCAGGTGAACGGCCAGGTGGTGCGCACGCCGGGCACACGGGTGCGCCCCGGCCGAGACCATGTGCGGGTGGATGGGGAAGCCGTCCGCGCCGGGGATGCCGTCACGCTCCTGCTCCACAAGCCGGCCGGCTACATCACGTCCCGATCCGATCCCCAGGGCCGCCCCGTGGTCACGTCGCTTCTGCCGGCGGCGGGGCTGCCGCGGCTGTTCCCCGTCGGGCGGCTGGACTGGGACACCGAGGGGCTCCTGCTGCTCACCAATGACGGCGAGCTGGCCCACGCCCTCACCCATCCCCGGTTCGGCGTCCGCAAGGTCTATCACGCCAAGCTGAAAGGCCACCCGACCCCCGAGACCCTGGCGCTTCTCACCCGGGGGGTGAGGTGCGACGGGGAGCCGCTCAAGGCCCTGGCTGTCGTGCCGCTCCATCCCACCCGGCAGAACGCCTGGCTCGCCGTCACCCTCGAGCAGGGCCGGTACCGCCAGGTGCGCCGGATGTGCGAAGCGGTCGGCCATCCGGTTCTGAAGCTCATCCGGGTGGCCCTGGGGCCCCTCCGGCTGGGAGCGCTTCCGCGAGGGCAGTGGCGCCCGCTGACGCCGGACGAACTCCACAACCTCCGGGCGATCGTGCTGGCCACACGTCCGTCCGGGCCCGGCGGGGAGCCGGCCACCGGCCGGAGGGGACGGGTCCTCCGGACGAGTCGGACCCGAGAAAGACCTTGATCCACCCGGAGCGCCCGGCTATCATGCGATCGGAAGCGCCGGGAAACCGTGTGGAGGAGAGGCGAGGGATGCGGATTTCCGAGCTCCGAACGGCGATTGACGACATCGATTCCCAGATCCTGCGGCTGCTGAACCGCCGGGCGGAGCTGGTGATCGAGGTCGGCCGCCTGAAGGCGGAGCAGAACCTGGATTACCACGTCCCGCAGCGCGAGGAGGAGATCTACGCCCGGCTGGCCGGGGAGAACGCGGGACCGTTCCCCTCCCAGGCGGTCCGCCCGGTTTTCCGTGAGGTCATTTCCGCCTGTCTGTCCCTGGAGCATCCGCTCCGCGTGGCGTACCTGGGCCCACGGGCCACCTTCTCCCATCTGGCGGCGATGGAGCAGTTCGGGCTTTCCGCGCAGTTTTCGGCCATGCGGAGCATCGGCGAGGTGTTCGCCGAGGTGGAGAAGGGCAACGCCGACTACGGCGTGGTCCCGGTGGAAAACTCCACCGAGGGTGTGGTGAGCCACACGCTCGACCTCTTCCTGGATTCCAATCTGCTGATCTGCGGCGAGGTGGTGGTGGAGGCTGCCCTCCACCTGCTGAGCAAGGCGTCCACCCTGGGCGAGGTCCGGCAGATCTATTCCCACCCGCATGCCATCGCGGCCGCGCGGAAGTGGCTGGAGACGAACTCCCAGCATCTCCCGGTGGTGGAGACGAACAGCACCGCGGCCGCCGCCGAGGTCGCCGCCTCCGAGCCGGGTGCGGCGGCCATTGCGTCGGAGCTGGCGGCGAATCTCTACGGCCTGAACATCCTCCAGCGGCGGATCGAGGATCTCCCGAACAACTTGACCCGGTTCCTGGTCATCGGGCGCAAGGCCACCCCGCCGACCGCGACCGACAAGACCTCCGTTCTGTTCTCCATCAAGGACCGGGTCGGTGCCCTGCATCGAATGCTCCTGCCCTTCGCGGAGAACCAGATCAATCTCACCAAGATCGAGTCCCGGCCGTCCAAGAAGCGGGTGTGGGAGTACGTATTCTACGTGGATTTCGAGGGGCATGCCGGCGAGCCGCGCGTCCAGCGTGCCCTGGAGACCCTCCGGGAAGAGTGCATTTTCCTCAAGGTGTTGGGCTCGTACTCCAGGGCCCATCCGCCCAAGGAGGTGTGAGGATGGTCCGTTCGGCCCCCGGCACGGAGGTGTCGCGTTGACCCGCTCGCTGGAAGTGCTCGCCTCCCCGTATCTGCGCGGTCTCATCCCGTACTCCCCTGGCAAGCCAATCGAAGAGGTGGAACGCGAACTCGGGATCGCCGAGTCGGTCAAGCTGGCGTCCAACGAGAACCCCCTGGGCCCCTCGCCCATGGCGCTGCAGGCCATGCGGAACGCCCTGCCGGACGTCCATCGGTACCCGGACGGGAGCGGCCATCACCTCACCCGTGCCCTGGCCAGGCACTGGGACGTCTCGCCGGAGATGGTGATCCTGGGAAACGGCTCCAACGAGTTGCTGGAGCTGGCGGGTCGCTGCTTCCTCATGCCGGGCGACGAGGCGGTGTATGCGGCGTCGGCCTTCATCGTTTACGATATGGTGGCGCAGGTGACGGGGGCCACCAAGATTGTCGTGCCCATGCGCGAGTTCACTCATGACCTGGATGCCATGCGGGCCTCCGTCTCGCCCCGGACGAAGCTCCTTTTCGTCGGCAATCCCAACAACCCGACGGGGACCGCCGTTCCGGCACGCGCCCTGGAGGCCTTCCTGGAATCCATGCCGCGGGATGTGCTGGTCATTCTGGACGAGGCCTACTACGAATTCCTGTCGCCCGACCTGATCCCGGATGCGCTGCGATTCGTGCGGGCCGGGCGTCCGGTGCTGGTCCTCCGGACGTTCTCGAAGATCTACGGGCTGGCAGGGCTGCGCATCGGGTACGGGATCGGCCCGGTCCCGCTCATCGCCCTGTTGAACCGGGCACGCGAGCCCTTCAACACCAACAGTCTGGCCCAGGTGGCGGCGACTGCGGCGCTCTGCGACGAGCAACACGTGGCCAGCACCCGGGCCGTCACCGAGATGGGGAGGAAGTTCCTCACGGAGCAGTGCCGATCCCTGGGTCTGTCCGTGATCCCCAGCGTGGCCAACTTCGTCCTGGTGGATGTGGGTCGACCGGGTCCCGCCACGGCCGACGCCCTGCTGAGGCACGGGGTTATCGTCCGGCCCATGGCCGGCTATGGCTTTGCCACGCACCTGCGGATCAGCGTCGGCACCCCGCCGGAGATCGAGCGCTGTGTGGCCGCCTTGAAAGCTGTCCTGGGGAGATAAGCGTGTCGAAATCCGAGATCCGACAGCGACTGCGATCCAGGCCCCTGTCGGATGTCGCTGTCGGCAATCGGGAGAGGGTGATTCCATGATCATCGTGCTGCGAGCGCGTGCCACCGACGAGGAGGTCGCCCAGGTCTGCCGGCGCATCGAGGCCCTGGGTCTCACGCCCCACCTGTCGCGGGGGGTGGAAC
>JACQVO010000130.1 GCA_016209725.1 Candidatus Methylomirabilota bacterium
AGGCGAAACTGGCCACGGTGAGGAACGGGGCACGCACCCAGGAGATCCAGGCGGCCGAGGCGGCCGTCCGGCAGGCGGAGGCCAACACAATGTTGGCTCAGGTCAACCTCGACCGCTACCAGCAGCTCTACCGGGACGGCGGTATTGCCCTCCAGGTGGTGGAAACGGCGGCCCGGGACTACGATGTCTCAGTGGCGCAGATCCGCTCTGCGCGCGAGCAGCTCAGCTTGATCCGAGAGAAATACACCCCCGAGGACCTCCAGTACGCGGAGGCGGAGGTCCGGCAGGCCAAGGCCGCCCTCCGGATCGCCGAGGCGAACCTGGGGTATGCCACCATCACCGCCCCCATGGGGGGCGTTGTCGCCTCGGTCTCGACCCAGCAGGGCGAAACGGTGACCTCGGGCAGCGCCGCCGCCCAGGCGCCCACCTTCGTCACGATCATCGACCTCACCCGGCTCCAGGTGGACGCCTACGTGGACGAAACCGACATCGGCAAGGTCCAGGTCGGCCAAGAGGCGACGTTTACCGTGGACGCCTTCCCGGACCGGGAATTCACGGGCCGGGTGACGGCCATCTATCCCAAGGCCCTGATCCAGCAGAACGTCGTCACCTACGACGTGGTGATCGCCATTGACAACCGGGAGGGCCTGCTCCGCCCCGACATGACGACGAACACCACCATCACCGTGGCGAAGCGGGAGAAGGTGGTGGCCATTCCCAATCAGGCCGTCCGGCGGGAAGATGGGGACCGGGTGGTCTTCGTCCAGGAGGGGGACCGACTGGTCCGCCGTCCAGTCAAGACAGGGTGGAAGGACAAGACGTACACCGAAGTCCTGAGTGGGTTGAAAGAGGGCGAACGGGCGGTCGTGGGCGAACTCGAGAATGGGAAGGCTCCAGTCAAGGGGACCCTGCCGCCAGGGGCGAAGTGATCTGGTTTTTGCGCCCGGCGCAAAAACCAGGAGCGTACAACGATGATCAGAATGGACGGGATCCAAAAAACCTACCGCGTGGGCGACGTGGAGGTGCCGGCCGTGCGCGGCATCTCCCTCCACATCCGGAAGGGAGAGTTCGTCGCGATCATGGGGCCCTCCGGGTGCGGGAAATCCACGCTGATGAACGTGATGGGCTGCCTCGACACGCCCAGCGCGGGGTCGTACCTCCTCGATGGAACGGAGGTGGCCGGGCTCGACGATGACGCCCTCTCGACCATTCGGAACCGGAAGATCGGGTTCGTCTTTCAGAGTTTCAACCTCCTGCCCCGAGCCACTGCTCTGGAGAACGTGGAGCTTCCCCTCATCTACCGGGACGAGAGCGGGATCAGAGCGAAGGCCAACGCCGCGCTCGCCAGTGTGGGACTCGCCGACCGCGCGCATCACAAGCCGACAGAACTGTCGGGCGGCCAGCAGCAACGGGTAGCCGCCGCGCGGGCATTGGTCACCGATCCGGCCATCCTGATGGCGGACGAGCCCACCGGGAACCTGGATACCAAGGCCAGCGAGGAGATCATGGCCTTATTCAAGGATCTGCATCGTCAGGGGCGAACGATCGTCCTGGTCACCCACGAGCCGGACATCGCCCGGCATGCGGAGCGGGTCATTCACCTGAAGGATGGGCAGGTCGTCTGGGGGAGCCGACCGGAGGAGTTGACCGTCGGGGCGGCCACGGGAGGACGGGCATGAAAATCGTCAGCACAGTGCGGGTCAGCCTCAAGGGACTCACGGCGAATAAGCTCCGGACCTTTTTCATGATGCTCGGCGTGCTCATCGGAATCACCGCCCTGACCGTCATCGTCTCGGTGGGTCAGGGGGCCAAGATGCAGGTGCGGGAGCGCATGGAGCGGGTGGGTGCGTTCAGCGCCGTGATGGTCTCGCCAGGGGGTGGGGCCACGCGGGGCTTGGGGAGCGTGGAGACAATCCCGGCCACGCTGACCGTCGAGGATGCGCAGGCTATCAAGGCCGAGGTGCCGAATGTTGAGGACGTGGCGATGGCCCAGGTGAGGCAGAATGCACCCATCAAGTTTGCCGGCCAGTCCACTACGACCGCGGTCTGGGGGGTAACGCCAAACTACATGAAGATTCGCCCGAGCCCCGCGGCCCGGGGCGAACTCTTCGGTCCCGAGGAGCAGACCTCCGCCGCACGGGTGGCGATCCTGGGCCAGGAGACGGCCGCAACCCTCTTCGGGGACGCCGACCCCCTGGAGGAGACGATCCGCATTGAGAACGTACCGTTCAAGGTCATCGGCGTCTTCAAGAAGATGGGGGCCAGCCCCGGTGGGGGGAACTTGGATGACCGCATATTCATCCCGCTTTCGACCGCCTCGCGACGGCTGTTCAACCTCACCAATCTCAGCCAGTTGGTCGTTCAGATCAAAGGGAACGGCACGGTTGTCCCGGCAGCGGAACAGGTGAAGCGGCTCCTGCGCGAGCGCCATCACATCGCGCCGGCCATGCCGGATGACTTCAGCGTGCGGTACGCGGAGCAGATGCTGGGCGTGCTCACTGGGACGTCCCAAACGCTGACGCTCTTCCTCAGCATCGTCGCCGCCCTGGCCCTCCTGGTCGGCGGGTTCATCGTGATGAACATCATGCTGATCTCCGTGAGCGAGCGGACGAAGGAGATCGGCCTCCGCCGGGCGGTCGGCGCCCGCCGTCGTGATATCCTCATCCAGTTCATCCTGGAGGCTGGGGCGGTGACGGCCGCCGGGGGGCTCATCGGCGTCCTCGTGGGGGTGGCCGGCGCCCTGGTCGCCTCGCGCCTCGTGGGATGGCCGGCGGCGATTTCGTGGCCCGCCATTGCAGGAGCGGTGTTCTTCGCGGGGGTCGTCGGCCTCGTCTTCGGTGTCCAGCCTGCCCGCAAGGCCGCGGCGCTTCACCCGGTCGAGGCCCTCCGGGGCTGAAGTCGATTCGGTTCACATGAAGGTCAGTAATTGACATCGGTGTTCGAGCAAATCCCCCCGCCCCCCCTTTGGCAAAGGGGGGCGGAGGGGGGATTTTGACCAAAGGGGGGAACGGGGGGATTTCATCCGGCCGGCGGTATGAGTGAACAGGATTGCCCGAAAGGGGGTCTCAGCATGCCCGTCATGTCGCTACCGAGGCTTTTCCTCGCATTTCTCCGTCTCGGCGCCACTGCGTACGGGGGACCGGCGATGATGGCGCACCTCCGGCAGGAGTGTGTCGGCAAGCGGCAGTGGCTC
>JACQVO010000140.1 GCA_016209725.1 Candidatus Methylomirabilota bacterium
CCCCAGGACGACGGATGATGTTCACGCCGAGACGCAAATGACGTGGACCAGCGGTGGGATCCCTTGCGCAACATTATCGTCCACGGGGCCGCTGACGATCCTGCCCCACGGTGTGGGCCGCAAAGCGAGGGGCCTTGCCTGATCGACGGATGAGGGATGGCTCCCGCACGCAGACAATCGTGATTCTAGATATCAATGACCCTATCGCGTGTCAAGCGAATTTGCGTCCGGCCAGACAATTCCCGCCAGTCTGGCGATGACTGGCGGAATCAGCGTGGTGGCCAGGTCGGTGCGCGATCCGCCACCCAGGACGACCAAGAGCTTCCCCCCGCAGAGTTGGGCCGCAGTCTCCAGCATCAGGTCCGCCAAGCCGAGGAATGCCGCCGAGGTCAGCCCGAGGTCTCCGTAATCGCCCTGGTGGGTGTCGAAACCGAAATACCAGACGATCAGATCGGGGCGGAACCGCGCCGCTCTGGGGGGAAACGCCGCACGCGCCAGATCCAAGTACGCCTGATCCGGCGAGAGGTCAATGGCCCAGGGGTCCGGCGCCGCCACGTCAAGCTTGGTCCCGTCCCGGGAGGTGTACTCCCCACCGCAGATGCAAACGTGCAGGACGTCCGGGTCGTCCGCCACGAGATCCCGGGTCCCATCGCCGTGATGGGCATCCGTGTCCAGGATGGCCACCCGCCGCAGGCATCCGGTCCGACGCGCCTGCCGGAGAGCGATGACCACGTCGTTGAAGCAGCAGTAGCCCCCGAAAAAGTCCCGCCCGGCATGATGGCCGCCGGCCCCGATGAAGCAGAAGGCGTTGGCCAGCTCCCCCGCCGCCACCCGGCCCATCGCCTCCACAACGCCTCCCACGGAGGCGCGCGCCGTGGATCAGAGCGGGTCCGCCTCGACCTGCGGGATCAGGCCCGGATCATGGGCCAACAGGATCAGATCGTCTGTCGCCGATGGGCACTCGCGCAGGATGACGTGGGGATGCGCGAGCAGTGATGCGAGGGCGGCGGGAAAATCGGCGAGCCGCCGCCCCGTGGTCAGGTAACTCCGCCGGCTGAAGGAGGGATGGTAGAAGATCCCGGTGATCCCGCCTGGGGTCCTCGCGCCCATCACGCCACTCACCGTGGGGAAGGGCTCCTCCCGTCCCGACTTTCGGCGGTCGAGCCCTCCCTCCGGTCCCCGTCCACCGCGAAGACGCGCACACGCTCCTGCCGCCCCTTCACCTGCAGTTCGCTCAGTTGGCGCACCTGGAACTCCCCCTCGACTTCGGCCGCCGTGAAATGGCTCACGATGACGGGAGCCTTCAGCTCCTTCGTCAATCCTTCCAGTCGTGAGGCGAGATTCACCGTGTCCCCGATGGCGCTGTACTCGTGCCGGTAATCCGCCCCCATGATGCCCACCACTGCCTCGCCGGTGCTGACCCCCACACCGATCCGGAGGGGCCGGCCGGTTCTGGCCTCCCACTTCGGCGACAGGACGGGGAGCTGCGCGACCATCTCCAGGGCGGCCCGCACGGCGTGCCTGGCGTGGTCCTCGTCGGGAAGGGGCACCCCGAACAGGCCCATGATGGCGTCGCCCACGTACTTGTCCAGTGTCCCCCCATGCTTCAACACGATGGGAACCATGGTGTTGAAGTACTCCCGCAGCAGTTCGACGACCTCCTCCGGTGGCAGCGCCTCCGAGGTGGTGGTGAACTCCCGGATGTCGGCGAACAGCACCGTGATGCGCCGCCGCTTGGCGGCGAGGGCCTGCCCGCTGTGATCCTCGGCGATCTGACGGGCCACGACCGGCGAGAAGAACCGGGCATATTCGCGCCGGACGCGCTCTTCCCGAATATAGTTCACGCCGATGGTCGTCCCTGAAGCGATCAGCAGGGGCAGGACCACCGGCACCACCTCGATCCAGAGATTCATCCCGGAGAACGCGAGGTGAGACGCCACCAGGTAGGCTGCCGCCAGCCCCAGGCTGCAGGCCATGGCGGAGAGCGGGCGCAGGTGGCCCCCGAGGAGGGCGCCGGCCGCTCCCAAGGCCAGGATCAGGACCAGATAGACCCCTGCCGGGAGCCGCTGGATGGGATCGTCGTTCAAGATCGTGTCCAAGAGGTTGGCCTGGATCTCCGACCCGCTCATCAGGAGGGCCTCCGGATCCTGGCCCCCGGGGCCGGCCCCTGCCACGCTTGGCAGCCAGTTCACTCCCGAGAACGGAGCCGGATGCCGATCATGCAGGCTCAGGGCCGCGACCCCCAGGATGACGATCTTGCCCTCGAAGGTGCGGGGCGGGATCTCTCCCCGGTAGACCTGGTAGTACGGATAGGTGGGGAAGGTTCCGCCGGGTCCCCGAAAGTTGATCCACACGCGTCCCCGGCGGGCGGCGCTGCTGCCGCCGGCGCCCACCTCCTGGGCCACCAGATCGAAGAGAGTCTTGGCGAGGCCGGTGTGGACTTGGCCGGCATGCCGGCGGGCAAGGACTCCGGAGCGGACCGCTGCATCCCGTCCTCGCTCGAGATCCACGAAGCCGATGCCCGCCGCTCCCGCCCGGATCGTCGGGATGGGGGGCTCGAAGAGTTCCCGCTGCTGGACCACCCCCACGGTCGTCTGCGTGGCCATGGTCCTGAGCGTTGAGGCCAGGACGACGCGCTTGGCCCGCGCCACTGCCTGGCCGAGGAGGCGGTCCTCTCCATCCCGGCTCTCCTCCGGGAACAGGATGTCCACGCCGATGGCCAGGGGATTCCCGCTGGCGATCTGCTCGATCACCTTGGCGTGGTAGGAGCGCGGCCAGGGCCATTGGTGATTGATCTCCGCCAGCGAATCGTCATCCACCGAGACCACCACGATGGGAAAGGCGGGCGGGCGGGGGCCCCGGAGTTCGAAGCGGAGGTCGACGGTGCGGACCTCTGGCAGGTCCAGGAATCCCGAGAGGTAGATGAGAGCGAAGACGATCCCGATCCCCAGGCCCAGCAGCCATGGTCGTTTCATCATGGGTGGGTATCCGGCAGGGGAAGGTTCAGGGGGTTTGCGAGGTACCGCTCGCGGCACCCCGGGCAGAGCAGGTGCCGCTCCTCGTGGAAGACACCGCGCATCAGTTCGTCCGGGTCCGCCCGGTCCATGGCGGCCACGAGCTCGTGCAATCGGGCCTCCAGCTCCTCGGCCGTCTCAACCTGGGGCAACACGCCGTCGAAATCGGCGTACACCTGAATCCTGACCTCGTAGGCAACGCTGCCGTCCGGCATCTCCTTGCCGCACTTGTCGCACTGCTTACTCATGGCCGGTCTCGCGTTTCCCGCTTCACCCCTCACGTTTCACGATTCACGTCTGACGTATCACGGATGAGCGCCACCTCGTCGCAGCAGGCGAACTTGGCGCACTTGATGCAGTCCTTCCAGATCTTCTGCGGCAGCTCCCGCTTGTCAATCGGGCGGAATCCCAGCCGCTCGAAGAAGCCCGGGCGATAGGTGAGGGCGAAGACACGCCGGATCCCCAGCCTGGCCGCCTCCTCAAGGCAGGCATTGACCAGGGCCGCCCCCAGGCCCTTGCCCCCATGGCTTTCCTGGACGGCCAGCGTGCGGATCTCCGCCAGGTCTTCCCAGTACAGCGAGAGGGCCGAGATCCCCACCACCTCCCCCGTCAGCTCGCAGACGAAGAAATCCCGCAGATGCTGGTACAGCTCGTTCAGGGTGCGCGGCAAGACCTCTCCCCGCGCGGCAAAGTGGGCCACCAGTTGTTGAATGGCGGGCACATCTTCCGCCCGCGCCTTCCGGACCACGGGAGACGATTGGATTTCGGATCTTGGATTTTGGATTTCGGATGTGTCGGTCCGCCTCCCGCCTCCCGCCTCCCGCCTCTCGGCCTCCCCCGACC
>JACQVO010000029.1 GCA_016209725.1 Candidatus Methylomirabilota bacterium
GGACCAGTCGATGAACCGCTTGGCCTCCTCCGGCTCCGGCGCGCCCTTGAGGATGACCGCACAGAAGAGGTCATACCCCGTTCCCTCGTCTGGCAGCGACATCTCGATGGGAAAGCCCTGGTCGATGCTCCCCAGGATATCGTGGGCGAAGAGGATGCCGACGCCCACCTCGCCCCGCCCCACCAGTTGGGTCGGTCCGATGCCCGAGCGCGTGTACTGAGCCACATTCGCGTTGAAACGGTGGAGGTACTCCCACCCCTTGGCCTCGCCCATGAGCTGGAGGATCGTGGTGAGGAAGGTGTAGCCGGTGCCCGAGGTCGCCGGGTTGCCGATGCACACCTGGCCCTTCAACTCGGGCTTGGCCAGGTCCTCCCAGCTTTGCGGAGCTTTCAGGCCCTTCTCCTGGAGGAACATCTTATTATTGGAGGCGATCCCGATGAAGTCCACGTCCGTCCCCGTCCACCAGCCGTCCGGATCCTGGTAGCGAGCCGGGATGGCCCCCGCCTCGGGGGACTTGTATGGGACGAGCAGGTCGTCCGCCTTGAGCGTCAGCATGGAGGGCAGGCCGATGCCGTAGAGGATGCTGGCCTGTGGGTTGTTGCGTTCCGCGCGGATGCGGTTGATGGCCTCCCCCGCCGAGAGGCGCAGGTGCGTCGTCTTCACCCCGGTCTTCTTCTCGAAGGCCTGGGCGATGGCGCTGGAGGTCTTCTCGGGCGGCCCCAGGTACAGCGTGATCTTCCCCGCCGCCGCCGCGTGCTTCGCCGGCAACATCGCTGCCCCGGCGCCGGCCATCAGCAATTCCGTGAATTCCCTGCGAGTCATCCGTGCCATGATCCCCCCTCCTTGATCGGATGTGGAACCGGCCTCATTCCTTCAGGCCGGCCGTGACGAAACTCTCCAGGATGTAGCGCTGCGCCAGGAGGTACGCAACCAGGGCGGGGAGGATGGCCATCGAGGCAGCCGCCATCAATGGTCCCCACATGGTCCCGCCCTCCAGGTTCACGAACTCCTGCATCCCGACCGGCAGCGTCTTCATGGATCGGTCGGTGGCCACCAGCAGGGGCCAGAGGTACTGGTTCCACGTGTTGATGAAGAACAGGATCGATACCGCGGCGATGGCGGTCCGGTTGGCCGGCACCACGACCCGCCAGAGGGTCTGCCAGGAGTTGGCGCCATCCAGAACGCTGGCCTCCACCAGGCTCCTCGGCAGGCTCCGGAAGGCCTGCCGAAGCATGAAGATCCCGAAGCCGGTGACCGCCTGGGGAACGATGAGGCCGGTGTAGGTGTTCAGCAGTTCCAGCTTCGACACCAGGAGGTAGTTCGGGATCATGGTCACCTGGAAGGGGATCATCATGGTGGCCACGAAGAAGGCAAACCAGACGTTGCGCCCTGGGATCGGCATCAGGGCGCAGGCGTAGGCGGCGAGGATGCTGGTGACGGCCTGCGCGACCGTGACGCCGAAGGCGACCACCAGGCTGTTGACGAACAGCCGCACGATGGGCACGGCCGTCATGGCCGCCCGGAAGTTCTCCAGGGTGAACCGCTCCGGCGACAACCGGAAGGTCCCCGCGAAGATCTCCTGGGGCGGCTTCACTGCCGTGGACAACATCCAGAACAGGGGGAACACGATCAGGGCGCAGGCCAGGCACAGCAGCCCGTGCACCCAAAGGAGCCTCGGACTGAGTTGCAGAAGTCCGGGTGCACCGCGAGGCGGCGTGAACCTCTGCAGAAACACACTAGCTCTCATAGTGGATCCGCCGCTCGGCGAGGTAAAACTGGAGCGCGGTCAGTCCCAGGAAGAGCAGGAACGTGACCATGGCCGCGGCCGAGGCATACCCGGCCCGGAAGTACTCGAACCCCAACTGGTAAACGAGGTACCCGAGATTGTTGCTGGCCTCGTTTGGACCCCCGTGGGTGAGGATCTGCGTCGGGACGAACAGGTTCTGCGGGGCGAGGATGAACGTCGTGAGGAAGACGAAGAGGGTCGTGGGGGCCAGCAGGGGGAAGGTGACGTGGCGGAAAGCCTGCCACTCGGTGGCCCCGTCCACCCGCGCCGCCTCCTGCATCTCGCTCGGAATCATCAGCAACCCGGCAATGAACAGCACGAAATTGTAGCCGAGGCTCTTCCACACCGTAACGTTGATGATCCCCCAGATGGCCCAGTCTCCGGAGCTCAGCCAGCGCGGCCCCTCGATCCCGACGAGCCGGAGCACCGTGTTGAGCACGCCGTAGAGGGGATGGTAGATCCAGAGCCAGACTGCGCAGGCGATGGCCATGGAGATCACCGACGGGGAGAAGAGGACCACCCGGTAGAGGTTCCGGATTTGCGGCGACACCCGCAGGACCATCGCCGCCAGCGCCATCGGTATCAGCACCGCGAGCAGCGTCAGAGCCGCCGCGGCCTTCCCCGTATTCACCACGGCCAGCCAGAACGGCCGGCTGGCGAACAACTCGATGTAATTCTGCCATCCCACCGGCGTCCAAGTGGGGCTCACCAGGTTCCATTCGTGGAAGCTGAGGACCAGGCTCGCCACGAGGGGCCAGTAGATGAAGACGCCGGTCAGCAAGGCCGCCGGCATGAGATACAGGGTGCCGGTAAGGACAGCGGACCGGCGCCACCGCGCGCGCGCCACCTGCGCACGGGCGAACGGCACGGGTGCCGCCTCAAGCGGCCTCGCATCCAGCCGTCCCGATTCCGGGACCGCCGACCCTGCCCTACCCACCGCGACCCTGTGTCATCTCGGAAGGAGCGCGTTCGCCTGCTGGGCGGTCTCCTTGAGGATCGCCTCGGCCGGCCGCTTCCCCTCAAGAGTCTCCTCCCTCGCCTTGATGAAGATTTTGGTGATCTCCAGGCCCCGGGGGCCAGGGAAGCTGACCCATGGCTTGGCGTAGGGGAAGGTGGCCAGGGACGCCTGCATGAGTGGATTCTCGTCGAAGAACGGCTTCAGGTAAGTGGGGTCGCTCGCGATCTCCGCCCGGGGGGGAAGGTAGCCCGTCCCCTTCGTCCAGATCGTCGCCCCCTCCGGGGAGAGCAGGTACTTGATCCACTCCCAGGCGGCCCGTTCCTGGGCAGGATCTGTGGCGAAGATGATCAGAGCGTTCCCGCCGGTGGCCGTGGCCAGCGCCTTATTCCCGAAGCGCGGCACCGGCGCCGTACGCACCTGGAAGTTGTTGGCGTTCTTCCGCATGTGCTCCTGCCGGCCGATGGTCGTGATGCACATGGCAACGTGACCGCTCAGGAAGGCCTGGATCCCTTCTTCCCACGTCATGTTGGCGGCCAGTTTGCTCTTGTTGGCCATATCCTGCCACATCTGGAAGGCCTCGATGGCCTGCGGCGAATCCCAGCCCACGCGCTTCCCGTCCTCGGAAAGCGGCCGGCCGCCGTTCCCCCAGATCAGCGTCTGCTCCATCCAGTCGTCATTCGGCTGCTGCAGGTAGATGGCGAACTTCCCGGTCTTCTGCTTGATGGCCTGCCCCATCCGCTGGACGTCGTCCCAGGTCTGGGGCGGCTGGTCCGGGTTCAGGCCCGCCGCCTTGAACAGGTCGGCGTTGTAGTACAGCACCGGGGTGCTCACCCCGAAGGGGATGCCGTGCTGGACGCCGCTGAACTGCCCCAACGCCATGATGTTGTCGGGGATGCCCTTGAAGAAGGCGGGATCGCTCTGGCGGTACTTGTCCAGGATGACGTGGGGGAATTGCCCCGCCGCATAGGCCAGCAGGTTGTACCCGATCTGGGCGACGGCGGGCGGGCGCTTGGCGGCCAGGGCGACCTGGAGCTGCTGCATCAGCCCCGTGTAAACGCCGGGCTGGAATTTCTCCGCCACCTTGACGTCCGGATGCTTCGCCTCGAAGCGGCTCACCAGTTCCTTCAACGCCGGGCCGCCGAAGGTGGGCGAGTTGATGTGCCAGTACTCGATCGTCACCGGGCTCGCGGCCCAGCCCGGGGCCGGGAGCGCGACCAGGCTCGCACCCAACGCCAGGGTAAAGAGGAATCGCCGCCCCATCTTTCGCCAGTGCATGACCCCCCTCCTGTCTCTGCGTGGATCGGCCTCTCTTGCCTGCCCGCGGCGTCCCCGCATCGCCGCGGACAGCTTCAATCACTGGTGCGGGAGCCTCGAACCCGCTCCCAGCGTGGTAATCTGGACCCGGCCCCGCAGCGACTCCACCTCCGCGGGATCCACGACCCCCGGGCCAAGGCAGAGGGTGTTCGCCGTCCCGGCCGCCACCCCCAGGGCTAGGGCGGCCGCGGGGGCCTCCCCGCGCAGGACGGCCGCCGCGTACCCCCCGAGGAAGGCGTCCCCGCTCCCCACGGTCATCAGCGGCGCGACCCGTGGTCCCTCGGCCAGGAGCGCCCCCTCGGGCCCGATCCAGACCGCGCCGCGCGCCCCCAGGGTCACCACCAGGGCGCCCTGGCCGAGCATCCGTTGCCCGGAGGTCACCAAGTCCTCAAGGCACCCGGCGGATCGCCGGTTCAACGCCGCGAACTCCTCCTCGTTCACTTTGATCAGGTCGGGCCCCGCCGGGACCGCCTGCCGCAAGGCCTCGCCGTCGGCGTCCAGGAACACCCGCGTCCCCATCCGCCTTAGCTCATCCACCAACCGGGCATACAGGTTATCCGGGCACCCGCGGTGCAGACTTCCGGCCAGGATCACCAGGGCCGAGGAGCGGGCCAAGTCCCTGACCCGCCCGGTCAGGGCCTCCAGCTCGGCCGCATCCACCGCCACACCCGGCTCCAGCAACCGGGTCTCCGCTCCGCCGGACGGGTCCACGATCAGGATATCTTCCCGCGACTCCCCCGGGACCTGGACGAAGGCTTCTCGGATCCCGCGAGCGGCCAGGTCCCTGCGGATCCAGTCACCGGCGCGCCCCGCGACGAAGCCGGTGCACACCACCTCCTCCACCCCGAGCAGCCGGGCGGTCTTGGCCGCGTTGAGGGCCTTCCCGCCCGCGACCGGAACCACCGTCTCCAGACGGTAGGTTCCGCCCTGCCGGAAGCCGGAGACGACATAGGTCTTGTCGATGGCCGCGTTCGCCGCGACGCAACACAGCCGCATCCCGACTCCCAGGTCACCGGTTCAGGCAGGAGGGCGGCAGGACATCATTCCGCTGGAGATCCGCCCGCGCGGGGATTCGCACCATCACCGTCCGCCGGGTGAGTCCCCGACAGTAACGAGGCCCCTGTATAGCCCATTAACCGGAAGCTGTCCAACCGCCGGGATGCGGTCTCGCGACGATGCCGCGCCCGTCACGGGTAGGTAAAGCTCATGGGCAGGCCGCCCCGCACGGTGACCTCCACCCGGCCGCCCTCCGCCAGGAGGACCTCGGAGAATGCGCCGGCCGGCTGGCCCTCGGTGAAGCTACAGTCCACCAGGGACGCCACTGTGAGGTACGGGATTCCCTCGATCACCTCCATGTGGTTCCAGTGCATGTGCCCGCTGAAGACGGCCCGAACCCGGCCCGAGCGCGCGAACAGCGCGCGCGCCCGCTCCCGGTTCACCGCCAGGGCATGGAGCGGGTGGGTCTTGAAATACCAGTGGGCGCTCCCGTCCTGCTCGTCCAGGGAGTGGTGACAGAAGACCACCACGGGTCCCGTCCCGGCGGCGAGATCCGCCTCGAGCCACTGGAGCTGGGTCGCCGAGAGAGTGCCCCCCACGCCCTCGAAGGTCGGGTCCTGGGAATTCAGGAGGATCAGGTGGACGCCTCCCACGTCCACCGACTCGTAATCGCCCTGCTTCCCCAGCAGGTCGCGCTGCTCGGCCGCGGGGACGTTGATCAGGTCGTGATTCCCGTACAGGTACAGCACGGGGACGCCGATTCCCTCCAGCCGCTTCTTCACCTGCCGGATCCGCCCCCGGTCCCCCTGGGGGTCCACGTCGTTGATCCGATCCCCCAGGTCCACGATGAGGTCGGGCCGGAACCGGTCGACCATTTCCTGGCCGAAGCGCTCGAGGAGGGGCATGGCCCGGCTGCCCAGCCGGGTATCCATGTCCGGCCCGCAGTGAATGTCCGTGACCAGCCCGATGCGAAGGGTCATGCGGCCGCTCGCTCTCCGCCGTCTACTTGAACTTCGCCAGGGCCTCGTCCGCCTGCTTCTGCGCCGCCTCCAGCGCCGCCTCGGGGGTCGCATTGCCGGCCATGACCGACTGCGCCATCGTATTGATGCAGGCTGCAATGGGCCATCCACGCGATGGGGTAGTAGCTGAAAACCCCCAGGAAGACGAAGGCGGGCAGGATGTAGGCGTAGGACCACAGGCTCCAGGTGTGGCGGGAGCCCGACCAAGCCAGCCAGCGTTCCGCGCGGGCTACCGTCGCCAGGCTGCTTCCGCTCCCGTTCATGTTCGGCCCCGAACCAGGCGACGGGCCTCCCGGACGATGTCCTCCTCCTGAGGGATGACCTGCCGCTCGAGGTCCTTACTGTAGGGAATGGGCAGATCCCTCCCGGCCAAGCGCCGGACAGGCGCATCCAGGTAATCGAAGCCCGCCTCCACGATCCGCGCCAGGATCTCCGCACCGACCCCACCGGTGCGGCACGCCTCGTGAGTGATCAGGACGCGCCCCGTCCGCCTGACCGACTCGAGGATCGTGGCCTCGTCGAGCGGGACCAGCGTGCGCGGGTCC
>JACQVO010000133.1 GCA_016209725.1 Candidatus Methylomirabilota bacterium
CGAAACCTCAGGCCCCCCGGATACACTGCCCTCGCCAGCACTGTTCAGGCAGCAGAGAGCGACCGGCTTCCGAACTGCAGGACGTTGTGCTTATCATTGTTGATCATGCAGCCACCGTCCACCACCAAGGTCTGCCCCGTAATCCAACCGGCCTCTTCCGATGCCAGGAACGCAATGGCGGCCGCCGTGTCCTCCGGCCGCCCGAGGCGTCCCAGCGGGTACCGTGAGAGCACGCGCTGGAGCGCCTCGGGACTGGCGGTGGAGGTACTGGCCATGCCACTGAGCGTCGTCCCGGGGAGAACCACGTTGACGGTGATGTTGTGCACCGCGAGCTCCAGCGCCATCACGCGAGCCAGGGAGATAACCGCCCCCTTCGCGCTGGCGTACGCCGCCAGGTGCGGCTCTGCCATCAGCGCCGCGCTGGATGCCACGAACACGATGCGTCCAGCACCGGCCGCCACCATGTGCCGGGCCGCTGCCTGGGCGCACAGGAATCCGCCCTTGACGTTCACACGAAACGTCCGATCCCAGGAGTCCTCGGTCACGTCGAGAACGGCGGCCTTTTCCAGGACGCCAGCGTTACATATCATGACGTCGAGGCCGCCGAGCTGTTCCACCGTCCTGGCGACCAGGCGGCTGGCCTCGTCCCCTTCGCCCACGTCGGCCTGGATCGCCGTGGCCCTCCGCCCCATGGCGTGGATTTCCACCACGACCTCTTCGGCCGCGGTGCGCGCCGCGCGGTAGTTCACGGCCACGTCCAACCCGTCCCGTGCCAGGGCGAGCGCCGTGGCCCGGCCGATCCCTCGGGATGCCCCCGTCACCAGTGCCGCCTTGTTCCCGGTCCGCATCGAGTTCCTCCGTGCAGGTCTCCATGCCGCGTGCGATATCACGGGGTGGTTGTGTTCATGGCAGGTCAGAGGCGGCCGGCCGGATCTCCACCGCGAAGCGCTGCAATTGCTCCAGCAGCGCCTCCAGCGTCGGTCCGCGGAATCCGAACACCAAGTGGCTCACGCCGAGCCGGGCGTAGGTCCGGATATCCTCGAGGATCTGCGTCGGGCTCCCAATGAACGGAGTCCGGGGCGATGGCGGCTCTTCCGTAAAGGCAAGCGACGCCCGGAAGGTCAGTGCAATCTCCCCTGGATCCCGACCCGCCTCCCCTGCCAAGCGCCTGAGCGTGGTTACCGCCTGGGCGTACTCATCTGGATGAAGTCCGACGGGCGGACGGAGACCGATGGGGTGCCAGCCATCGCCGAGCAGGGCGGCCCGTCGAAGGGCAGCCGGCGTGTGGCCGCCAATCCAGATGGGCGGATGCGGCTTCTGGACCGGCTTGGGGGAAAAGCGAACATCCTCCACGCGAAAGAATCGACCCGCAAACCGCGGTTCATCCTGCGTCCAGAGTTCCCGCAGGAGCCGGATCGTCTCATCCGTTACCGCTCCCCGTTGCCCGAATGTGTCCAACCCCAGGGCCCGAAACTCCTCCTCCATCCAGCCGACGCCGACTCCCAGGATCACGCGGCCACCCGAGAGGACATCCAGGCTCGCCACTACCTTGGCGAGGACGACCGGGTTGCGGTACGGCACCACCAGGACGCCGGTGCCCAGGCGGATGCGCTGGGTCACCCCCGCCAGGTACGCGAGGACCGTGAGCGGCTCCAGGTAGTACTCGTTGGCCGGTACGTCGAAGGTCCCCGTCGCTTCGTAGGGATACGCCGAGGTGATCCGGGTGGGGATGACGATATGATCCGTCACCCAGACCGAGTCGAAGCCGTACTCCTCCGCCTTGCGCGACACCCGCGCCAGGGTCTCCGCCGTGGCGTCCCGCCCCCGCGTCGTTAAGGCCACGCCGAACTTCATGTGACGTCCTCCGCTACGCCCGGACTACACGGCTCATCGGTAGTATCCCAGCAGCATGGGAACAGACATGGGCAAGATCGGGACGTAGGTGATCAAAAAACACGCCGCGATCTCCACCAGGATGAACGGCCAGACAGCCCGCACCAGTCGGTCCAGCGAGATCTTGGCGATGCTGGAGGCCACGTAGAGCACGTATCCGACCGGCGGGGTGAGCTGGGCAATGGATAGGTTCACAACCATGACGATGGCGAAGTGCAGCGGGTGCACCCCGAGCTTGACTGCCACCGGTTCCAGGATGGGGCCCAGGACGATGATGGCCACGCCAGGATCCATGAACATGCCCACCACGAACAAGAACAAGTTCAAGATCAAAAGATACACGTACTTGCTGGTTGTCAGCGCCAGCAGGAACTCTCCGCTCTTCTGTGGGATCATCTCGATGACCAGCATCCATCCCATGAGGCGCGCACAGGCGATGATCAGGAGAATCATGGCTGACGTCACGACCGTCGCGCTCAGGACCTTGCCCAGCTCGCGCCAGCGCAACCATCGACCCGCGAATCCCACGATCAGGCCGTAGGCGACCGCGACAGCCGCCGCCTCGGTGGGCGTGAAAATCCCACCGAGGATCCCGAACAGAATGATAACCGGCATCATGAGCGGGATGGTTGCCTTCCGGGTCGCTTCCAGGATCTCGCGGCCGGAGGCCCGCCGGCCGCGTATTCGATACTGGCGCTTCTTCGCGATGGAGTAACTCACCAGCATTAATCCCAGCGCCATGATCAACCCGGGGACGATTCCGGCGGCGAATAGGGCTGCCACCGACGTCTGCATGACTGCGGCATAGACTATCATCACGATGCTGGGCGGGATGATCGGGCCCATGATCCCCGCCGCGGCCGTCACCGCGGCGGCGAAGTCCAGGTCGTAGCCCTCCTCCTTCATGCTGGGGATCAAGACGCGGCCGATGGCGGCGGTGTCAGCAACGGCCGAGCCGGTGATGCCCGACAGGAAAATCTCGGCCACCACGACCACATGGGCCAGGCCACCCCGCAGGTGTCCCACCAAGGTGTTGGCGACGGCCACAAGCTGCCGGGTGAACCCCGCCTCGCCCATGACGTCGCCAGCCAGGATGAAGAATGGGACCGCCACCAGGACGTAAATGTCCACACCGGTCACCATGTTCTGCGGCACCACCAGGAGCATGGCCGTCTCGCCTCGCCACAAGAGCGTCAGGAGCGTGGACAGCCCCATGGAAAAGGCGATGGGGACCCCGAGGAGAAGAAGCAGGAAAAAGCTGAGGGCCAGGAAGATGAAGGCCTCCACCTCAGACCTCCTGACTCGGAAGGGATGCGGCCCCATGCCAATGGGGGTCGGTGAAGTCCTGCATTGTCCTGGAGAGGAGTTGGAGCATCATCAGGCAGCCGCCAAGGGGACAGGACAGGAAGATCCAGAAGAACGGGATCTGGAGCGCCGCGGTGACAGAGACGAAGCCCATACTGAAAGTCAGGATAAACCCCCATCGGACCACATAGTAGAGGAACAAGAGGACCAACAGCCGCCCCAGCAGGAGCATCCATCGCCTGATGCGTAGGGGGATCCATTCCACGAAGCCGGTGAAGCCGACGTGCATGTCCCGACGCGTGGCCAGGCTGGCCCCCAGGAAGGTCATCCAGATCATCAGGTACTTTGGCACCTCCTCAGCCCACGGGAGGCTCTGAGCCAATACGTAGCGAACAAACACCTCGAAGCAGGCGATGATCGTCATGGCCGCCAGCACGACCTGGCAAATCATGAGCGTCCAGCGATCCAGAACTGCGCACACGCGGTCCAGCTGGACCTGGAAGGCTCCGGCCATCACCCCTCCCCCGTAGGCAGGATCAAGTGAGCCCCCGCGACCAGCCGAACGCATGCCCGGCGTCCGCGGGGGCTCAGGTCCTGCGAAGGCCTATTTCCCCATCATGCCGTACAGCTTCTCCCGGTCCTTGCGAATCTCCGCCCGGGACTCCTCCAATGCCTTGAAGAAATCGTCGGTCCACTTGTCGCCGACCTTCTTGCGGATGAGCGGCTCCACCGCCGCCCGGGCTACGGTGCTCAGTTCCGCCCGCTCCTTCACGGTGGGCGTGTACACCTCGATCCCCTGCTTCCGAAGCTGGCCGATGGCCTCCGCCGCCAGCGTCTCCGACATCCCGCGGCTCACGGTCTCGGCGACCCGCCCGGCCATCACCAGGATGTCCTGATGCTCTTGTGACAAGCTCTTGAACCACTTGATATTCACCGTGAGCGCACTCCAGTCCCAGGAGTGGTTGGTCACGATGACGTGCTTCAAGACCTCGTGGAACGGCTGGTACAGGAACACGGCAATCCCCAGGTCGGTCCCGTCCACGACGCCGGTCTGGAGTGAGGTGTACACTTCGGTCCACGTGATCTTGGACGGCGCGGCCCCAAAGCTGGCCAGGGTCTTTTCGATGGCCACAGCATCCGGCGACCGGATCTTGAGACCCTTGAAGTCCGCCAGGGATCGAATTGGCTTCGTCCGGGTTCCAATGCTTCGGCCGCCTCCGTTGTCGGAGAAGTACAGGGGCAGCAGGCCCAGTTTGTCCACGAACTCTTTCTTCAGCTTGTCGCCGAACCAGCCGTCGTAGAGCTTCCAGGCCTCCTCTGGTGAGTTGAAGGCGAAGGGCATGAAGATCAGCTCCATGGCCGGCACGAAGAGCGTGGAGACGGAGGCGTGGGTGCTCACGGCCGGTAGCACGCCGGCCTTGGCCTGCTCCATCAGGGCCTTCGTCGGTCCGAGTTGGTTCTCCGGGTAGACTTCCACCTTGATCTTGCCGCCGCTCAGGCGTTCCACGTAGTCCTTGAACACGAAGCTGCCCGCGGCCATGAAGTGCCGGTGGATCTGCGCAGGCCCCGCGTCCCCAATCTTCATCACGACCTGCTGCGCCGTCACCTGGGACACACCCGGCGCCAAGACGAATACCAGCGCGATCACCAATGCGGGTAGCCAGAGCCCATAGATCATGGTCCCCCTCCTTTCCCTTTGGAAGCCGTGCCGCATCCCCGAGCGGGCACACCCTTCGGTCCGCAGAGAATACGCGTGACTGATTCTCATGACGTCCCCTCCTCTCCTAACCCCGGACGGCATACCGTCCACCGGTGCCTAGACTCGGCCTCTATGCCCTGGGGGCCGAGCGATACCCTCACAGTGCTAGCCGATTGCCGGAATTGCGCGCGGACCCCTTGACGGGCTGGCTCTTCTCACCTGCCCGCTGACCGACGCTTTCCAAGCTCCTCAAGGGCCGCTCGGCTGTTCGGTGGTTCGGCAGTCCGGTTGTACGCGGAACATGGATGAAAGACCGAACGCTCGAACGCCCAAACCACTGAACGCTCTTAGACGACGGCGAGCGGTCGAACCGGGCTCGCGGTGCCGCCCCGGATCTTCAGGGGCACCATGACCAGGAGGAACTCGAAGATCCCAGCCCGGGCGAGTTCCTCCAGGTTCACGACCTCGAGGAGGTGTACCCCCTTCTCTACGAGGCAGTGGATGTGGACGGGCATGGTGTTCCCGGGCGAGGGGAAGTACTCTACCGCGAAATTGTCGCTTCCTAGACAGAAGACCCCCTGCTCGGTGGCCCAGCGGGCCGCCTCGGCGTTCAAGCCGGGTTGCCCCGACTGGATGGTGTAGTATGCTCGCTGGTCGGGCCAGTGCCTGATCCACCCGGTCCGGATTAGGACGACGTCGCCGGGCCGCACCTCTACCCGGGCCGTGCGGACCGCCGCCTCGAGTTCTGCCGGGCCGATGACCTGATTCCCCCCCAGGATCTCGACCCCGCATATCCCTGCCACGTCCAGCAGGATGCCGCGGCGCAGGATGGGCGCCACCTGCTGGATGCCACATGTCTTTATCCCGTCCAGCTTGCTCTGTCCTTCGGCGACGGGGACCCCCCCGTGCAGGCACAGATTCTTGGCGAAGTGACCAAGGCCATCCAGGTGGGTCCCGGTGTGGGTGCTCATCCCGAAGAGGTCCACCGCCGCCGTCACGCCATCCCCGTACATCAGATCGCCATGCATTCGCAGCATCTGGTACATGAAGGGTGAGTGCCTGGGGTGGTGAGGCATGCCGGGGTACAACTCCACCCCGAGGTCGAAGATCCTTTGTCCCGCGAGGATTTTCGCTACGGATTCGGAAAGCATGTGTTCCTCCGGACCGGGCCCTGGTCCTGTCGGTGGACGAGAAGAGCCAGATCCAGGCCCTCGAGGGGACCCAGCCATGGCTGCCGCTCAAGCGCGGCCGTCGCCGCAGCCTCGCCAGCGTCAAGGAGCTCGTCGCCGCGATCCAGGCATATCTCCACGAGTACAACCGGGCTCCCAAACGCTTCGTCTGGTCTGAGAGCGCCGACATGATCTTGGCCAAGAGCGAGCGTTGTGAAGCAGCGTTAGTTACGTTTATTTAGTGGGCCTTTTAATTATCAAATCAATTTCTGGGCTCTCGGCCTTCAAATTATCAACTACTTTTTGGGCAACTAAATCTACCGCCATATAATCCTCAAAATCGTCTGGATATTTTTCTTTATAAATATCGGTCTGCATTCCACCGGGGAAAATCTGATAAATGTTTATATTAGAATCCCTTATTTCTTTGCGAATCGACTCAGTCAAACCTTTAATCGCAAATTTTGATGATGAATATGCAGAAATCCCAGGCCTGCCGTCAAGTCCTGCTGTAGAATTGACATTAATAATGACCCCAGCCTTCCGTTGTTTCATATGCGAAAGCGCGAGTTGGCATCCAAAAAAGTATCCGAAGAAATTAACGTCAAACAGGCGGCGTAGTTTTCGGATATCTACATCTTCGACCAGGCTTGGAGCAATATGAATGCCAGCATTGTTAATCCAAATGTCGATCATTCCATATTTCTTAAAAGCATATTCACCAAGCCTTTTTATGTCTTCCATAGAAGTAACATTCGCCAAAAAATTATCGACACCTAATTCGTGTGAAGCAGATTCAAGATCATCTTTTTCGTGACTGCTGATTATTACTTGTGAACCTTCTTCGCTAAGAAATCTAGCCAGGGCTTTTCCAAAGCCTTGACTACCACCAGTGATTACGACCACTTTATCTTTAAGATTCATATTCTTATCCTATATAAACGTTGAAATCTAAGCATTCGGGTCGCTCCGATAGTTTGTTGTCATGGCGGTGAGGGAGGGATTCGAACCCTCGAAACGGCGTTAAACCTGTTTAACGCCTTAGCAAACCGCTGCCTTCAGCCCCTCGGCCTCGGCCACGATCGAGCGTTGTTAAGGCGGCGCTAACTACACACCATTGACCGGTTCCCGGAATTGCGCGCGGACCCCTTCTCGTAACTCAGGATTCAGAGACAGACGTTGGTGGATTGCGGCCGTGACTGTCGGAGCGACGGCACGCTCGGCTGCCTGGCGCAAGAGCCCTGAACTGACTCTCGGCACCCGTGACGGCATGGCTCTTCTCACCTGCCCGCTGACCGACGCTTTCCAAGCTCCTATTGCTGAGCGGTGCGACAAGGGCACCTTTCACCGTGTTATTCTCCCACAGAGGGGGAGGGGATGGGAGAGGGAACCGTGCGCCGGGTCACGATTGGGGTTCATACCGGGCCTCCCGGCAGGAGCTGGATGCTGTCCGTGTGAAGGTGGAGCGTCACGCGCTGGCCGCCAGAGAAGAGGCCACTCTGCGCCGGGTCGTAGCTGGTGACCTGCAGGATGTTTGTCCCCACCCGGATCTGATATTCAACCTTCTCGCCGAGGAATGTCCGGGAAAAAATCTCCCCCCTGAGGCCGATGTCCGAATCCCCGGGTCGCAGGGTGATCATCTCGGGGCGGACGACCAGACAAACGTCCTGCCCCGGCGCAAGATGGGCGTCGTCGTCCGAGAACAGGAGACACTGACCAACCACGTCCACCTCGATGCGCTTCGCGGCGACAGAACGAACCCGGCCGGTGAGCAGGTTCGTCCGGCCGATGAACTGGGCTACGAACTCTGAGGCCGGGCGACGGTACAGGTCCTCGGCCGTTCCCTCTTGCACGATGGCCCCCTGGTGCATGACCGCGATCCGGTCGGATATGGCCATGGCCTCTTCCTGGTCGTGGGTGACGTAGACCGCGGTGATGCTCAACCGCTTCTGCAGGTCGCGCAGCTCCCCCCGCATGTGCACCCGCAGCTTGGCGTCCAGATTGGAGAGGGGTTCGTCGAAGAGCAAGACCCGCGGGCGGATGACGATGGCCCGGGCCAGGGCGACCCGCTGCTGCTCCCCCCCGGAGAGCTGGTTCGGGAACTGCTGGTCGTAGCCCTGCAGACCCACCATGGCGAGGACGTCTCCCACCGACCGGCGGATTTCCCCGGATGATTTCCGCTGGACGCGGAGACCGTAGGCCACGTTCTCGAACACCGAGAGATGGGGAAAGAGGGCGTAGTTCTGGAAAACGAAGCCGATGTTCCGCTGATTGGCCATGAGGTCCGTGACATCTTGCTCGCCGATGCGGACCCGCCCCTCGTCCGGCCGCTCGAAACCGGCGATCATCCGCAGGGTCGTGGTCTTGCCGCAGCCGGAGGGGCCCAGGAGGGTCAGGAACTCAGTGGGCTGGACCGTGAGGCTGACGTGACGGACCGCATACACCTCGCCCTTCACCCGGTGCGCGAACCGCTTGGATATGCGGTCAATCTGAATCCCAACTCCGCTCACGTCACCCTCCGGGGGCCGACAGGGACAGCGACAGCGAAGTGGGACTCATTTCAGCCTCCAAGCAGGCTTGTGACTTCCACGGCCCCCCGGGCACGGAATTGCCGGAGGCAAGGGCTGATCAGCGCCATCACCACAAAGACGATGACCACGACGAGGACCGAGAAGGCCGCGGCCGAGCCAAGGTCCAATGTCGTCATGTCCTCCAGGATGCGCACCGTGATCAAAGTCCAGTTGATGGAAACCAGGAAGATCGTAGCGCTGATGGCGGTCATAGATCGGATGAAGACCACCCCGAGCCCCGCGAAGAAGGCCGGCACAATGAGGGGCAGGGTGATGCGGCGGAAGGTGGTTCCGCTCTTCGCCCCCAGCCCTTCCGAGGCTTCCTCGAGGCTAGGGTCAATCTGCTGCAGGAGCGCCACGGTCGCCCGGATCCCGGTGGGACTGTACCGGAAGACGTAACAGACCACAATGATGAGGGCAGTTCCCGTCAGGACGATGGGCGGATCGTTGAAAGCAAGCAGGTAGGCGATCCCCACAATGGTCCCGGGCAGGGAGTAGTTGATCATTGAGACAATCTCCATAGCCTGCCGCCCGGGGAAGACCTTCTTGGCCACCAGGTAGCCCAGGAGGATGCCGTACAACCCGCCCAGGGGCATCCCGGCTCCGGCAATCACCAGGGTGTCTCGGATCGCCCTGAGCCCAGCAGTGAAGACGACCTGGTAGTGCTGCCAGGTCC
>JACQVO010000148.1 GCA_016209725.1 Candidatus Methylomirabilota bacterium
CGCCCTTTGAAAATCCCCTCTCCGCCCCCCTTTGACAAAGGGGGGGACGGGGGGATTTGCATGAACGCGACGACATTCTCGAACCTTATGTGAACGGTCTTGTGGCTCCGGATTATCCGTGAAGTCGATTCACATGTCGAAGCTGCCCCTCACCCTTCCCCCTCCCGCCGATCGCGGCGATCCAGCCGCGCCTGTAGCCATCCACCCTCGCGATCATCCCGCTCCGCCGAGGATGGCGGGCGCTCCGGCATCATCCAACAAGATGGTGCTGGACAGGTTGGCGACGCTGCTCCACGCTTAGCGGCGGGAACCTCTGAGGGACCTCACCGGATGACCTGCTGCTCCCACTCGATGCTTCACACCACCGCGATCGCTTCCACCTCGATCAGCCAATCCGGATGGGCCAGGGCGGCCACCGCCACCAGGGTGGATGCCGGCATCTTCTTGCCGAAGAACTCCTCCCGTACCGGGACCAGGTCCGCCCGGTGCCGGATGTCGGTGAGGTACGTGTTGAGCTTCACGATGCTCGCCAGGGTGCCGCCCCCGGCCTCGACCTGGGCCTTGATCGCCCGGAAAACGGCGCGCGCCTGGGCGGTGAAATCCCCCCGGTGCGCCGGATTGCCCTTCTCGTCGTAGGCCACCTGGCCCGAGAGAAATAGGATGGTCTGGGCCCCCGTGACCTTCACGGCCTGGGAATAGGCGGGCGGGTCGAACACGTCCTTCGCGCAATACGGCTGGATCATCACCATGCGAGGCTCCTTTCCGTCAGGGTCCGCCCACCCCCCGTTCATGGCGCACTCACCGGGGAGGCTGTTGGAAGGGCACCTCACGCATCCCCACGCAGGCGGAGGATGATGTCGGCGGCAGTCCGGGCCGCCACGCCGCACACCTCGGGGCAGCCGGTCCGGCTGTGCCCTCCCATCTCGTGGAAGGCCCGAGCCTCCTGTGGATCGGCCAGGCGATAGGTCCGCCCATAGCGGACCTTGTGGATCTCGGCGCACAGGCTGTGACCGATCTGCTCACGAAAGCGGTGGAACATCTCCTTCGCCGGCTCCTTGGCCCGCTGGTACTGCTCGATATCCTCCAGGCGCTCCCGTCCAACCACGCAGCCGATGGCCATGATGGCGCCGGTCAGCGCGCCGCAGGTCTCCCCCTGGACGGCCACACCGCCTGCCAGCGCGCTGCCCGCCTTGAAGACCATCGCATCGCCGACGCCGAGCTTTGCCTGCAGAGCTGCAAGCACAGCCTGCGTTCAGCCGAAGTAGTGCATGTCGTTCTGCAACGCCGCCTCGAAGACCTCGTCAAGCACCTGCGTACGCGCTGTCATTGGCCTCCCTCCGCTGCATCCCACCGAGCGTCCAGGGGAACTGTTCGGCTTCTCCGGGTTCCCGTTCCGCCCCGCACCCCGATCCTCGGCCGGCACACCTTCCCCCGACCGGAACAGTCCGGGTCATAGGGCTCGTGCCAGGATCCGCGGCGTTCCTACTTCCCTGCCCCCCGCATCCCCAGGTGCCTGTCCAGCATGATCACGGCGGCGCCCTGATCCCCGATCAGCTTGAGCTGTTCGATGATCTCGGCTGCACTCTTCTCCTCTTCGACCTGTTCCGTGATGAACCACTGCAGCACGATCTGGGTCGGATAATCGGTCTCCTTGACGGCCGCCTCGTAGAGGCGATGGATCATGGCGGAGACTTCCCGCTCGTGTCCCAGGACCTGCTGGAACATGTCGAGGAGCGACTTGAAGTCTGTCGGCGGCTGGGCGACGGCCTTGAGGACTGCCCGGCCGCCGCGGTCATTGATGTAGTCGAACAGCTTCATGGCATGCGACAGCTCCTCCTGCCACTGCACCCGCATCCAGTGCGCGGATCCCGGCCGGTTGCCGGCGGCGCAGTAAGCCGACATCGAAAGGTACAGGTAGGCGGAGCTGACTTCGGCGTTGATCTGCTGGTTGAGGGCGTCCTGCATCTTTTTGCTGAGCATGGCCGATTCTCTCCTCTCCTTGTCTGGCGACGGTCGGCGCGCGCCTGATCTCTTCCCTGCCCTCTCGGCTTCCTTCAGCCAGAGGACGACGGACTGCCGCGTCATTATGCACGAACCGGGGAGGAACGGCAAGCCGCTGATGCCCCAAGCCGGAGGATCGAAAGACCGGGGCTTCGCGATGCCCCTCATTGCCATTGGCCGGACCCCTCCCCAATATGCTATCGTGCAGGAAACGTCGGCTGGACCGCCATCCTGCCCGGACCCGTTTGGAACGGGATGCCGGCGAGAGCGGCGGCGGCCGGAGGCCCTGGCGTATGACGGGAGGAGTGAGACATGCCGACCAAGACCGACCTGTTGATTCACCCGAACCCCCTGGGACCGGAAGAGATGGGGGAGATCATCTCGATCAACCCGGAGCGCGCCCGCTGGCACTACATCACCTTCGGGGCCCACAGGATTCGCGGCGGAGACAAGATCTCGGCCGAGACGGGTGAGAACGAGACCGCACTGGTCATCCTGGGCGGGCAATGTGATGTAGAGTCTACGGCCGGAACCTGGAAAGGGCTGGGAAAGCGCAAGGACGTCTTCGACGGCCTGCCCTATGCCCTGTATCTTCCGCGCCAGACGGCATACGCCGTGAAGGCGACGACCGCCCTGGAGGTCGCCCTGTGCAGCGCCCGGACCGACCGCGAATTCCCGGCCCGCCTCGTAGAGCCCCACGAGGTCACGGTCGAGATCCGCGGCGGAAGGAATGTCACACGCCAGATCTATCACGTGCTCAAGCCCGAGTTCCCGGCCCACCGGCTGCTCATCGTCGAGGTCTACACGCCCAGCGGCAACTGGTCCAGCTATCCTCCCCACAAACACGACCAGGCCAACATGCCCCACGAGAACAAGCTGGAGGAGATCTACTATTTCAAGATGAGCCAGCCCGAGGGCTTCGCCATCCAGCGGCTCTACACGGGGGACGATCGCGTGGACCAAGCCCTCACCGTGCGGGACAACGATCTCGTCCTCGTGCGGGAAGGCTACCACCCCGTCGTCGCCGGGCCCGGGTATCACTGTTACTACTTGAACGTCCTCGCCGGGGACGTCCGGTCCATGCAGGCCGCCGACGACCCGACCTACGCCTGGGTGCGCGAGACCTGGGCCCCCCGCGAGACCGATTCGCCGCTGTACGGGCTGATCGGGGGAAAGGGATAGATGGCAGTGGCATCCAACGTTGTCGGTGGATACGCATCCCTTCAGGACCCTTACTGGACCGGTGGAGACTATGTCCGCTTTGCGGACCACCGCTCGGCGGACGTCCGCCTGTGGGCCCTCGAGCGGCTGGAGGAACTCGGGCTCGAGATCCCCGACGAGACCCTGCGCCGGCGACTCGAGGATCCGGAGGAGTTCGTGGCGATCCAGGCGGCCGTCCTGGTCGGCCGTCTAGGAATGACGAGCCTGACCGATGCCTTGCTGGCCCGCCTGGAGCGAGCCGAGGATGCCGTCGGCGCCGCCTGCGCGGAGAGCCTCGCGCGTCTGGGGGATCCACGGGTCCTGGAACTGATCCGACGACGCAAGCACCTTCCCGTGGAAGACCGGAACCCCCGGGTGTGGCTGGCCCTCTCCATGCGTAAAGACCCGGAGGCGGCAGGAATCCTCCGGGAGGCTTTCGAGCGGTTTTCCTCCCATGGCCGAGGCGACATCGCCTCCAACCTGGCCAGGGCGCTGATGGTCGCCGATCCGGGACCAGGCATCTCGCTGGTGGTGGAGCGGTGGGCGCGGGAAACGAAGGAGCCTCCGGCCGATGCGCTCCTCCACGGCCTCTTGCTTCTCTGCGTGTTCCCCGACGGACCGGAAGCGCTCCGGGACGCGATGGAGCACGACCAGGAGCCGCCGGACGTCTCCCTCCCGGAGGAGGTCCTGGACGGCCTCGCCGATCTCTTGCCCTTCGGCCCCGTCAGGGACATCCGCAAGTCCTGCCGTAAGGGGAAGTGGGGCCGGGCCATGGAGGGCCTACTCGCGCTGGCGGAGCCGCTGGCCTCCCGCGCGCCCGACAGGAGTGAGGCGGCCTTGTCATTGCTTCTCATCCGCGCACTGGCGGAACGAGGGGAGGCCATCCACCGCGTCGAAGAGAAGCTGCGGGATGCCGTCGGGCTGCTTCTCCTGGCGCTGGATCAGATCGCCGGCGCCGTGCGAATGGCCGGCCTCACCCTCCCGGAGACCCTGGAC
>JACQVO010000149.1 GCA_016209725.1 Candidatus Methylomirabilota bacterium
GGGGGAAAGGGGGGATTTAGAGCAAAGGGGGGCGAGGGGGGATTGGGACGGATTGACGGCCTGAGTGAACAGTATTGTGGTCATGGCGCCGGGTGCTTTGGGGAGGAGGCCATGCCGGTGGAGCCCGCCGTCGGAACCGCCCTCCAGGTGATGGATCTGGGACTCCGGGGATTCGGCGAGACCCTGGAACGGCAAGAGCAGATGGTCCGCCTGCGCCTGCTGGGCGCGATCCCGGATACCCTGATCCTGGTGGAGCATCCGCCGGTGGTGACCCTGGGGCGCGGCAAACGGCCTGGGAACCTTCGCCTGTCGCCTCGGGAGTTGGAGGAGAGGGGGATCGAGTTCTTCGAAATCACGCGCGGAGGCGACGTCACGTACCACGCGCCGGGCCAGCTCGTGGGGTATCCCATCTTCGATCTGCGGCAGCACGGGCGAGACGTGCTCCGGTTCTGCCGGGGAATGGAGGCCGCGCTCATCGACGCCCTGGCGGACTTTGGGATCGCGGCGAAGGCGGTTTCAGGGAAAGCCGGCGTGTGGGTGGGCGGGAAGAAGGTCGCGTCGCTGGGGATCTCGGTCCGCCGCTGGGTCAGCTTCCACGGGTTTGCGTTGAACGTCAACACGGATCTCACCGGCATCGAGTTCATCCGGCCGTGTGGAGAGGACCCGGGAGTCATGACGTCCATGGCGGTCCTCCTCGGGTGTCCGGTGTCCATGGCCGAGGTCCGACGCGCGGTGGCGTCCCGGTTCGCCGAGACATTCTCCCTGGCTGAGGTTTGTGCCGTTTCACGGTGATAGGAGGCGCTTCATGGGTTTTCCGCGGATGGTTCGTGTCAAGCAGCGATTCGAGGGTCCGAGGGTCCACGACATCCCACGAGCGGTTCGCGAGACAATCGCCAGCCTACACCTCGCTGACCGGGTGAAGCCGGGCCAGACGGTGGCCATCACTGCGGGCAGCCGGGGGATCGCCAACATCGACCGGATCACCCGGGCGGTGGCGGACGAACTCAAGGCCCTGGGGCTGTCCCCCTTCATCGTGCCGGCCATGGGGAGTCATGGGGAGGCCACGGCTGAAGGACAGCGCAAGATCCTCGAACACTACGGGATCACCGAGGCCAGCATGGGCTGTCCCATCAAATCCAGCATGGAGGTGGTGCGGGTCGGCGAGGTGAAGGGAACCCCGGTCTTCTGCGACCGGCACGTCTGGGAGGCGGATCACATCGCCGTCGTGGCCCGGGTGAAGACCCATACCGACTTCGATGCCGAGATCGAGAGCGGCCTGTTCAAGATGATGGCCATCGGACTGGGCAAGCAGCACGGGGCGGAGCATTATCATCGGGCGGGCCACCATTACAGCTATGCGGAGATCTTTCCCCTGGTGGGGAAGGCCGTCCTGGAGACGGGCCACATCCTGTTCGGGCTGGGGATCGTCGAGAACGGCTACGACGAGACAGCCAAGGTCCAGGCGCTCCTGCCCAAGGACTTCTGGGAGGGGGAGAAGGCCCTGCTCCGCGAATCGAAGGTCTGGATGGCCAAGCTGCCCTTCGAGAAGATTGATCTGCTTATCGTGGACGAGTTGGGCAAGGATGTGAGCGGGGCCGGGATGGACCCGAACGTCATCGGGAGGCCCTCGGTTCAGAAGGCGCCGGAATACCCGAAGGTCCAGCGCCTCTTCGTTCGGGATCTCACGCCGGCATGCGATGGAAACGCCATCGGGATCGGCATGGCCGATTTCACCACGCAGCGATTGGTGGACCAGATCAACCATAAGGCCATGCACATGAACGCCATCACCTCGGGCGTGTCGGAGGCCGCCAAGGTTCCGATGGCCTTCCAGACGGATCGCGAGGCGATCCAGGTCGCCCTGGGGATGATCGGGCTGACGCCGCCGGAGCAGGCGCGCGTCGTGCGCATCAAGAACACGCTCCTGCTGGCGGAGATGGACGTCTCGGAGGCGCTGCTCCCGGAAGTGAAGGCGCACGAGCGCCTGAGCCTGGTCACCGACCCGGCAGCCATGGGCTTCGACGACACGGGCAACCTGCCGCCTTTCTGAAGGCAAATGACCGATGACCAATGACAAATGACCAATGGGTTCTGAGAACGCATTGAAAATTGGTCATTGGGATTTGGTCATTCAGTCCGGGGGGGAATGATGTCCCAGTATTTCATAGATCCGCAGGCCCTCCAGCCCAAGGAGATCGCCCCCGGGGCCGAGATCCGGGTGGCCTCCGGCGACAAGATCATGCTCTCCTTCGTGGAGATCAAGCCGGGTGGAGTGATTCCGCGGCACAGCCACCCACACGAGCAGGGCGGCATCTGCCTGGACGGGGCCATGGAGTTCATCATTGGCGGCGAGACCCGGATCGTCCGCAAGGGCGAGGGTTGGATGATTCCCGGCGGCGTGCTGCATTCGGTGCGAGCCCTGGAAACCGGGGCCCGTGCCCTGGACATCTTCTATCCGCACCGGGAGGAATACAAGTAAAGAGCCGCGAGCCGCGAGCCGAGACGAGAGAAGACAGCGCCGAGAGCCGAGAACCTCGAACCCAGAACCCAGAACCTTGAACCTCAAATCTTGAACCTCGAACTGTGAACCGATCACCGAGCACCGCGAGGAGGCTACAATTCGAAATCCACTGAGGGCCAAGCTAGCCAGAGACCAGGTGGTCTGGGGGACTTTCGTCTTCGAATACGGATCCCCGGCCGTGCCCCGGATCATGAAGGCCGCGGGCTGGGATTACATCCTGATTGACACGGAGCACGCCAGCTTCGGCATGGAGACGGTCGGGAACCTGCTCCACGTTTCCGCGGCCGTCGGCCTGCCGGCGGTGGTGCGGGTCCCCGAAGCGCAGCGATCCCTGCTGAGCCGACCCCTGGATGCCGGGGCCATGGGTGTCATGATTCCCCGGGTGGAAAGCCGGGCCCAAGCGGAGGAGATCGTCCGATATACGAAGTACTTCCCGATGGGAGACCGGGGGGTCGCGCTGGGGACGGCGCACAGCGCCTATCAGGCGGTCAACGGCAAGCAGTTCATCCGCGAGGCGAACACGGAGCTCCTGATCATCATGCAGATCGAGACCCAGCAGGGGATGGAGAGCCTGGACGACATCCTGTCGGTGCCGGGGCTGAGCGTGGCGTACCTCGGTCCCCACGACCTGTCCACCTCCATGGGGATGCCGGGCGCGGTGGGCCATCCCCGGGTGGTGCAGGCCATCACCGCCTTCCTCCGCGGGTGCAAACGGCACGGCGTCATTCCCGGGATCTGGGTGGACTCCATCCAGGACGGGCGGGCCTGGATGCGCCGGGGAGCGCGCTTCATGACCTATGGCGCCGATTTCAGCATGGTGATGGAACGGAGCAGGATGGTACTGGACGCCGTGCATCCCAAGGGGAGGAGCCATGGCCGACGCCCCCGGTAGGCTCAAGGCGGTCACCACCGACCAGCACCGCTTCCCCCTCGGGGTGGAGCGTGAGATCCTGGCCCGACTGGGTGTCGAGATCGTCCCCGCCGCCTGCAAGACCGAGGAGGAGACCATCGCCGCCTGCCGGGATGCCCACGCCATCCTCACGGCATCCGCCCCGTTCACGCGACGGGTCATGGGCGAGCTCAAAGAGGCGCTGGTCATCTGCCGGTATGGGATCGGCGTGGATACGGTGGACATCCCCGCGGCCACGGAGCAGGGGATCATGGTGGCCAACGTGCCGGATTTCTGTTTCGACCAGGTGGCCGACACCGCCATGAGCTTGATCCTGTCGGTCCCGCGCAAAGTGACCTATCTCAGCAACCTGATCCGACAGGGTGTCTACAAGCGTGACCTGGCCGTACCGATTCACAACTTCCGGGGAGCGGTCCTCGGGCTGGTGGCCTTCGGGAATATCGCCAGGAACGTGGTGCGGAAGGCCGTCCCCTTCGGGTTCCGGGTCATCGCCCACGACCCGTACGTGAAGCCCGAGGAGGTCCGCCGGTTCCCCGTCACGCTGGTCGACTTCCAGACGCTGCTGCGGGAATCCGACATCATCTCGGTCCATGCCCCGCTGACCAGCGAGACCCGGCACCTGTTCAACGAGGCGGCCCTCCGCAAGATGAAGCCGTCGGCATATTTCATCAACGTCGGCCGCGGACCCGTGCACGATCAGAACGCGCTCACGCGCGCTTTGAAAGAAGGCTGGATCGCGGGCGCAGGCCTGGACGTCTTGGAAAAGGAGCCGCCCGACCCCGACGATCCCATCCTGACCCTGGACAATGTGGTCTTCACGCCGCACTATGCCTCCTACACGGAGGAAGCCTATCACGAGCTGCGGGTCAAGACCGCCGAGAACGCTGCGGCGGTTCTGCGGGGGGAGTTGCCGAAGTATTTGTACAACCCCGAGGTGAAAGCGAATGCACGGCTGTTGAAACGAGCATGAAAGCCGCAGGCAGAGAGCGGCGGGCAGCAGGAAGCCCCCTCCCGTTCCCTCCCCCGCACACCCAGAGGGTACCCGGGAGGGGAGGGTGGGGGCGGGCGGTGCGAAGGTAATAGAAGGCAGCAGGCAGAGCACAGGCAGCAAGAGAGACAGTAGACACAAGGAGGATGAATCATGCGCTTGAAGGGAAAAAAAGTCGCTGTTCTGGCCGAGAACATGTACCAGGAGATGGAGCTGTGGGTGCCCTACTACCGCCTGAAGGAAGAGGGGGCCGAGGTGAAGGTGGTGGCTCCGGAGAAAAAGACCTACACCAGCAAGGCGGGCTACCCGGTCACCGCCGATGTGGCCGCCGCCGACGTATCGGCCAAGGACTTTGACGGGGTGGTGATCCCGGGGGGCTATGCCCCGGACATGATGCGCCGGCACAAGGCAGTCCTGGACCTGGTGAAAGGCTGCTTCGACCAGGGGAAGCCGGTGGCGGCCATCTGTCACGCGGGCTGGGTCCCCATCTCGGCCGGGATCCTCCAGGGGAAGACGGCCACCTGCTTCTTCGCCATCAAGGACGATGTGATCAACGCCGGCGCCAAGTACGTGGACCAGGAGGTGGTGGTGGACGGCAATCTGATCACGTCGCGGAAGCCGGACGATCTCCCGGCCTTCTGCCGCGAGCTGGTGAAGGCGCTGGAAAAGTAACTGTGCTGCTGTCCTGCGGTGCTGCGGTGCTGCGGTTGACGGGCCTGAAACGGCGGCACAGCAGCACCGCAACACTTCCGCACCGCAAGCGGAGGTTGCCATGACCCTCCCCAAGATGTACCGGATCCGGCAGAAGCTCGACCCGCCGGTTGTGACCGACGTGGCAGGGGCGGTGCGGGCGGAAATCACCAGGCTGGACCTCCGCGGGCGTCTGAAGCCCGGCGGGCGCGTCGCCGTCACCGGTGGAAGCCGCGGCGTGGCCAACATCGCCGCGATCCTCAGGGCCACCTGCGACAGCCTCAAGACCCTGGGGGCGAATCCGTTCATCGTCCCGGCCATGGGCAGCCACGGCGGCGGCACGGCCGAGGGGCAGCGTGAGGTCCTGGCCCGGTACAAGGTGACGCCCGAAAGCATGGGGGTGTCCATCCTCTCCTCCATGGAGACGGTGGAGATCGGGCGGATGAGCTGGGGCCTTCCGGTCCTGGTGGACCGGCACGCCTCCGAGGCGGACCACATCGTCCTGGTGAACCGGGTGAAGCCCCACACCAACTTCCGCTGCCACGTCGAGAGCGGCCTGATGAAGATGCTGGTCATCGGCCTGGGGAAGCACCAGGGGGCGCTCCTGGCGCACCGCGCCGCCGTGGACATCGGGTTGGACCGGATGGTCCCCGAGGTCGGTCGCTACTCCCTGGGGAAGCTCCCCATCCTCTTCGGGCTCGGCACGGTGGAGAACGCCCGCCACCAGACGGCCCGGGTGCAGGCCATGCTGCCCGAGGTCCTGGAGGAGACCGAGGCCCGCATGCTGAAGGAGGCCTGGAGCTTGCTTGGACGGATCCCCTTCGACTTCCTCCACCTGCTCATCGTGGACGAGATCGGCAAGGAGATCAGCGGAACCGGCATGGATCCCAACGTGATCGGCCGGATGTACTTCCACCCGAACGAGGAGCCCAAGACTCCGCGCTACATCCGCATCCTGGCGCGCGATCTCACGGCCAGGACCGCGGGGAACGCGGTGGGCATGGGCCTGGCGGATTTTGGGACGCGGCGGCTGGCCAGCAAGGTCGACTTCCACTACACCTATACCAACGCCCTGACCGGCCTGTCGACGATGCGGAGCAAGATGCCCATTATTTTCGAAACGGACCGGGAGGCCATCCAGGGGGCCCTGAAGACCATCGGCCTCACGGATCCGCCGGATGCCAAGGTGGCGCGGATCCGGAATACCCTGGCCCTGGAGCACCTCCAGGTCTCCGAGCCGCTGCTCCCCGAGATCCGGGAGCGGTCGGACCTGGAGATCCTGGGCGGGCCTTTCGAGTTCAGGTTCTCGGAGGCGGGTGACCTGGTGGAGGCGCCGCCGCTCTTCCCTGTCGAGTGGCTTCCGGACCACGAAGGGGATTGACGGGGTCGTCTCCGGCCGGCATCGAAACCGCGCCCGAACAATCCCGGGAAATCTGTTGACAGGGGATGCCGGTCCGTATGAGAGTATCAGAGGTTCTCCCGATCCCCCCTGTCTTGGATCTGCTGGCTGCAAGGGTACCTCTCCAATGACCCGGCGATCCCGATCGCAGCAGGTTCGCGACCGTCCGGCGCGGGACGAAGGCTTGGTGCGCATCATAGCCCGCCCCGGTCCCGGGCGCCTTGCCGTCGCGACGAACCGTCTTGCCTGAGGAGGAGTCCAATGAACGCATTCCGCACCCCGCTGATGAGCCTGCTCGCCGCCGTTGCCCTCCTGGTGGTCAGCCTGGGCGTCCCGACAGGGGCGAAGGCCGCGACCGAGGTGACCATCTGGACCGCGTTCCCCGACATGCACGACATGGTCCTCAAGCTGGCCGAGAAGTACATGAAGCAGAACCCCAACATCAAGATCACGGCCACCCTCTTCCCGCAGCGCGCCCAGGAGGAGAAGGTGGCGATGGCGCTCCCGGCAGGCCAGGCGGCCGACCTGATCGAGCTGGACAAGTTCGAGCTCTACCCCTACTACAAGAATGGGTTCCTGGAGCCGCTGCCGCCCGACATGGAGGCCTGGGTCAAGAAGAACTGGCCCGAATACGCCGTCAAGGCGAGCACTGCGGACGACGGCAAGCTCTTCGTCTTCCCGTGGTTCAACGCCTTCAAGATGATGTTCTACAACAAGGACCACTTCAAGGAGGCGGGGATCACGAAGTTGCCGACCAGCGTGGACGAGATGATGGCCGCCTCGAAGAAGCTGACCAAGTACGACGCGAAGGGGAACGTCGCCCGGGCCGGCCTCGACTACCGGATCATGGGCGGCGGCGCCGGCACCATGCAGAAGTGGTGGACGCAGGCGATGATCCCCTACGGGGCAAAGGTCATCGAGAAGGTCGGCGACAAGTGGCGCGCGGGGTACAACAACGACGCCGGTCGCCAGGCCCTCAAGATGTACATTGACGCCCTCTACAAGGACAAGGTCGTGGCCTTCGATCACAAGCACGACGCCGAGGGCTTCGGCCTGGGGATCTCCTCCATGTTCCAGCGCGAGGCGTGGGTCGTGGGGTACCTCGCGAAGGAGGCGCCGAAGCTCAACTACGGCGTATTCCCGATGCCCAAGGGCCCTGGCGGGGACGGCACCGTGGGCAAGACCATGGGCCTCGCGGTGCCGAAGTCCAGCAAGAAGAAGAAAGAGGCCTTCGCGTTTGCGAAGTGGATGATGGACGACCAGCAGTCGGCCTTCAGCTACGAGATGACCGGCTGGCAGCCGTTTCGAACGAACATTGACTACAGCGCCATCTACAAGAAGCAGCCCATGCTCAAGGATTTCATCGAGACCTCCCGCAAGCCCGGCCACGCGGTGTACGACTA
>JACQVO010000139.1 GCA_016209725.1 Candidatus Methylomirabilota bacterium
ACGATGCTCTCGGTGCCCTATGGGGACCGGTGGATGCACGCCTACACCTACTCCGGCCATCCCACCTGCTGCGCCGTCGCGCTGCGGAATCTCGAGATCCTGGAGAAGGAGGGGCTGGTCGAGCGGGCGGAGCGGATGGGCCGGCGCCTGCTGGCCGGCCTCCAGACCCTGCTGGACCTGAAGGCGGTCGGCGAGGTCCGGGGCCTGGGCCTGATGTGTGCCGTGGAGCTGGTAGCGGATCGCGCGACCAAGGCGGCCTTCGACCCGGGCCAAAAGATCATCGGGCGCGTGAAGGCCGCCCTGGAAGCCCGGGGACTCTTCACCCGCGTCGCCCGCGACATCATCCTGCTGGCCCCGCCGCTGGTCATCACCGAGGCCCAGGTGGATCGGGTGGTGGAGATCGTGCGCGCCGGCATCAGCGCGGTACTGCCCGACCGCGCCTGAACCGAACAAACCGCCGGTAGCAACGGCACCGCCGTTGGTGCGCCAAGGACGCCAAGAAGTGAGCTTACAATCAGAGCACGGGGAGACGGGTTCATGCGAGGTCTTAATCTCCCCATTCTGTTCTCTGAAAAACCAGTTCAGCCCTTGGCGTTCATGGCGCCATGGCGGTTAAATTTTCGGGCTGAGACGTGGGACTGCTGGGTGCCTTTCGCTGGCGGCGCTTTCTGACCGAGGCCGAGCGAGACCAGATCGCGGCCGCCCTGGCCGAGGCGGGTCGCCACACCCGGGCGAGGATCGGGCTGGCCATCCAGGAGGGGCCGAGCCGGGACCCCCAGGCCCGCGCACACGCCCTCTTCAGCGAGTGGGAATTGCCCGAGGGCGAGTGGGCGACGGCCGTCCTGGTGTACGTCTGCGCGGCGACCCGGCGGTTCGCCCTCGTCGGTGGGGAAGAGGTCCGGCGGGTCGCCCCCCCGAGCTTCTGGGAGCTGGTGGACCGCGACCTGCACCATCACTTCGACGAGGGCCGCTACTGCGACGGCATTTTCAAGGCCATCGCCCAGGTGGCCCTGGAACTGGAGCGCCTCTTCCCGCGGGTTCCGGAGGAATGAATCCAAGGCGGCCAGGCAATTTCAGAAAGCCGGGCAGGGGGTGTTGTTCGGAGGGATCAAACACTCCGAAGTGAGAGACGCTTCGACCCGCGTAGCGTGGCCACATCCGCCCGCACGTCTGCCTTCCTGTACCGGATCGCGATCTTGCGGCTAGCCAGAAGCTGTTGGAACGCGACACGGTCCATGCCGGCGATCTCTTTCGCTCGCGCGAGCGAAAGCTTCCCCTCCCGGTACAAGAAGACAGCAAACTCCCTCGCGAGTTCCTCCTCGGTCATTCGGGTGGCGGTTACAACCTCCTCAGACACCCGCAAGGCCTTTGCCATTCTGCACCCCTCCGAATTCGAAACCCTCTTTGTTATTCCACGTGGCAGGCACACCTTACCACGGGACTACACGTACCTCAACCCGCGCCCACCCGCCCCGATTGCCCAATTCGCCACTTCCCCGCCTCTCCCTCTCAAAGCCGAGCACCGCAAGGCTTCGATTGATGGGGAAAGACGATTGCCCGACGCCGTGGGAAAACACGGGACGGCATCGGGCACGGGTGGAGACACGAGCGCAGAGTTATAATACCTATAATGCAACGTCCCCTTGTAACGTCCCCTTGTAAATCGGCTTCCGGGTCGAGGAGGCAGGGCCTGCCTACCGGCCGCACCGGCCTGGGAGACGAGGGCGATAGCGGTGAGGCGGAGGGCCGCCGCTCCTCCTCGGATTCTCCCCCGAACTGTGCGGTCCCAGATACACTGTCGCGTAGCTTGGGCACCGCACAGTAAGTGGGCTGCACTTCAAGCTGGTCCGAGGCGCGTTCTTGACAGTCATCAAGGGGCGGCGTAGAGTCCCCTCCCGAGGATTCCGGCTCCCCACCTTTTCGCCGGACGTCTCTCCACCCACCTCGACTAGGCACCTGACGGGCCACCCGGCCTCTGATCGTTCCCTACCACGCATGAACTCCAGGAGTGCATGTCACTCCTGGTTCTGATCCCGGACGTTGGGGCAACCGCCGCCGATAGATTTTCCTGCCTGGGGCTTTGTTGTCCGGGGGAACCCCTCCGCCCCACCCGGGCTCCGGCGTGGGATCCGGGGTGACATTTCAGAACGTACCTGCAGAGCTCCGGGTGTTTGTGAAAAGACTGAGCTCAGAGGGGAAGGTAGCAAGGAGACTTGGGCTGTAACGTCGCTCTGACGAAGGAGCGCAGCACCAATGGCGCGCGGGTTTATTGCTTGCCTCTGCCGGCCCTGGCGACAACCAGGGTAGCGGAGAAGCGGCCACGACGAAAGACAGTTTCTAAGGCCATTTCCCCCAGCCGTCAAGGCTGGCTTGAGGCCAGTTAGATTTATTGGTACCCTGTCGCAACTTGGATCCTCTAGTGAACGGATCCTGTGATGGCCTTCTCCGTAGGTCAACTCGTTTGCCTGAAAGCAGACCCCAGCCGCCAAGGGCCGGTGATCGAGGCTCTTCCCCCTGCTGCTGGCCGCGTCCGCTACCGAGTCTTTCACTCGCCTGGCGAGATCCGCGAATATTACGAAGACCAAATTGCGGGCATAGAGGGTGCCAGATCGCCAGGCAGCCGACCGAGTTTGCTCTCGCGAGAGTCATTCTTGCCTGTGGGGCCAACCTAATTATGAGCGATTTCTTTGAGGGAAATGGGTAACACTCTGTGGTTCTGGGTGATGGTGATCACCCCGTTGCTTTGTAACCAAGTTTCCACCGCCAGACGCCGGGCTGTTTCCGCTTGCCGTTGC
>JACQVO010000143.1 GCA_016209725.1 Candidatus Methylomirabilota bacterium
AGGAGCCATCAGTCCCGTTCCGGGACGGTTCGTGTCCGGCACACACGGCGGACCTCGGCGGTGCTCCATCGCCGTCAACTAAGAGCTTATCCGTAAATAGTATTCCCCCCTTTGTAAAGGGGGGTGAGGGGGGATTTTCCCAAGGCGTCCCAAAGCAAATCCCCCTATTTCCCCCTTTTTCAAAGGGGGATTTAACAGCAATAAACTATTCAGGGATAAGCTCTAAATCTGTGCGTGTTCACCCCCTTGGATGGGCGGCTGGCCGTCGGACCCGCCGCCCCTTGGAGTTGCACCTGCGGGCACCGACTTCCCCCGGGAGGCAGCGGCGAGCTCCACGGCCATCGCCTTCAGATCCGACGTCAGCTTGAGTACCTGGAACTCCAGGGCCAGGCGTGCCCGGTGGTCTTCCGCTTGCTGGGCCAGCAGCTCTCCCTTGCGCCGGAGAAGTTTCTCGTTCTCAAAACGCAGACTCTGGATCTCCACGAGGTCTTCCGCACCCGGCGCCTGTGCGGGTCTCCCCTCGGCCGAGGCCGGGGCGGCGACCTCCGGGGCCTGATTCACCGGCCCATCTTCCCGCTCGGGCCCGAAGACGCCAGCGCGGCCGACAAGAACGTCCAAGGCACGATGCCAGCTACTACTCTCCCGACCTTTGACCTCGTCGGCATACCGGTAATCGAACTTCCGTGCGAACTCCTCCAATTCCCACACGAGGTCCCGCCACCGTCTCACGTGGATGGCCAGCAGGGTCTGGAGGTTCGCATGGTCCCGGCCGATCGCCGTGGCGGCACACAGGTGGGGCAGGCACAGGCCGGCGGATCGGGTGAAGGCCTCGCCGAATTCCGCCTCGCCGATGAATTCCAGGATCGTCCTGAGGTCGTCCTGTTCCGATCGCCGGGCGAAGGCGCACAGATAGCAGCGGCTCTTCTTTTTGCGCCACGCCAGCAAAGGGAGAGGGTCCTTGCGTGAGCCGACGATCCGTTCCCAGACGCGATGCCAGCGTCCACGAGGGGGGACTCCCGCGCTCACGGCATGCAGATGATCCAGCGTCTCCTGGAGGAGGTGCCGATAGATGATCGCCACCCCCGAGGCGCTGTTGCGGACGCTGGGCAGCATCCACGCGTGCCAACTGCAGAAGCCGTGAGACTCGACCAGGCGATCGCGGGTGAACGGGTCATTCACCTGCTCGTACATCAGGCCGTCCAGGGCCTTCAGCGCCCCCCTCTCCAGCCGGGTGCAGACCGGGCAGCCCGCTTCCTTGAAGGCGTCCAGGAGCTGGAAATAGGCGATGAACTTCGAGGACGCGTGCCGTGTCCGAAAAATCATTCGCACGTCCTGCGCCAGTTCCCGCAGCCGGCTCATGCCTACTCTCGCTCGATCCGGGCCGCCACCGCAGCCAGATGCGACTCCAGGCTGTCCAGCCTGGCCAGGCCCTGCGCGACGGCCGGCCGCTGGTCCTCGGCTGTGGCGACCAGACCCTCGACCGTCGTCAGCTCCTCTTCTATGAACCCCTGCGCCTGACGGGCCAGGTCATCCACCGAGCGGCCGATCGCCTCCGACCACTGGCCAGCCAGCCGGTGCAGGTTCTTGTCCACCTCCCATGGCAGCCGACGCAGGTAATGCCGTCGCACCAGCGAGCCGAAGAGCCACATCGGGATCAGGAACCAGATCACCTCCAGCGGCGTGTCGAAGACCCGCCCGATCTTCACGTCCGGCCGTTTCGGCTCGTTGATCACCGCCTCAAACGTGGCCCCGCTGAAGCTGACATGCAGGGCCGCCTGAATGCTCCGGGCCAGCCGGTCCTGAAAGGCCCTCACGATGCGGGAGAAGCTGCCCTGGGCGGCGGCGAGCTGCCGGCGGGTGAGCCGGCCGCCCACCTCTGGCGAGAACGCCTCAAGCTGGCTGCGCAGGGCATCGTGCGCCCACCGCTCGAAGTCCTCGGTTATCTGCTGAAGGTTGCCATCCCACTCTGCCATCTTCGCTCGGAGCCCGGCTGCCAGCCCGCCCCGCACTTCGGCGGCATGCGCCAGAAACGCCTCCTGACACCCCTCGCGAAGGCGAACCTTGAGCTCGTTGGAGAGCAGCCAGATCTCATTGCGCACCGTCGAGAGGACCTGCCGCTCCTCCTGAAGCTGGCACTGGAGATGCGTCCTGGCCTCCTCGGCTGCGTCGGCCGCCGCCAGGGCCATCCCCAGATACTGCCGACAGCCGGCCAGCAGGGACCGCAGCTTGTGCTGGATGATCTGGTGGGATGTCTCCTCGTGCCGGGCGGAGACATGCTGGAGCAGGTAGTCCTGCACCGGCTGGCGCATCGCCTCGAATCCCGGCCGGATCGAAAACGGGAAGATGCGTACCGGCGTGCCCGTGACCTTGGCGATCTGCTCCTGGATAAAGCCCGTCACATCCGCCAGGTCGCGCGGAGAGACCAGGTCCGCCTTGGTCAGAAGGATGGACACTTCCGGCGTGTGCCGGTCCAAGTCCTTCAGCAGGTCAATGTCGTACTCGGACAGCGGTTGGTCGATGCTCACCGCCAGCAGCGCCGCGCCCACCCTGGGCAGCCATTCCATCGAGGTCCGCGTGTTATGAGCGTACACGCTGCCCAGTCCGGGCGTATCGACGAATCGCACCCCCCGATAGGGCCGCAACCTGCTGACTTCCACATCGACGATGGCCACCGCCTTGACGTTGCCGGGGTTCCGCTGCTCCGTGACGAACTCGGCGAGGTGGTCCAACGGGATTTCCTGGCAGGCGCCATCCTGCCGGCGGACGATGGCGCGATCGCGGGGCCCATGGCGGACACGGGTGACGATGGCCGTCACGGGCAGGACGGCCACGGGCATGAGGTCGCTGCCGATGACGCTATTGAGGAAGGAGCTCTTGCCGGCCTTGAAGCGGCCCACGACGGCTACGTCAACGATGCCGTCCCCGTCCAGCATCTCGGCACAGGCGTTGATCTGTGGCCGCAGGGCGTCCATGCCAAATTGCCGGCATATCCGATCGATGTCCCGGATGGCGGCGTCAGGCGGCGACTGGGATCGCCCCTGCGCCCCAGCGTCATCCCTGGCACCCCCAGGGAACTCACTGGATGAGTGGCCCATGAGAAAGCTCCTGCCGGCGATAAGCCGCAGGATGAGTCGTTAGCCAATCATGGCGTTCATCGGAGGACTCTGTCCCCCAACTTGACTCAGGACGCCGGCAACTCCTCCCGAATCGCAGGGCGTTCGCCCGAGGATGGCCGGCTTGCAACCCGCTCCCCGACATCGAGCCCACCCTCGAGATTGACCGGCGGCACCAACAAAAAACCCCTACCGGTCTCGCCAGTAGGAGTCATCACCCCGCCAGAGGCGGGGACGCGCGAACTCCATCGCTATATGATTGGTGTCTTTATGCCATATCCTGGGCCGAGCGTCAAGCGCTTCTTGCGCCATGCTGCTCCCCCGCCAAGTGCCAATCCTCCCTGCAGCCGGCTGATTTCGCGCCGGTATGGACGCCTCCGCGGCCGACCGGCTCGACCGCCTGATCCCTCGCTCGGCCGGGAAGCCACCTCACCCCCGGCTGGTTTGTTCTACAAAGGGTATGTTTAGCCCTTGGCCGCGATGTGGGGTGGGCTTTGGCTTGACTTCCCAAGGGGGACGGGACTACTATTGGGTCACTGCTTCATAGCATGGTTCGTTGCAGCATTCATCGCCCTGGCTGTCTCGGACGCACTTCCTCACGTGACCCGCTCGAACCATCCAGGAAAGGGGGTGACAGAGGTTCAGAAAATGCCTGCCTGTTGTTTAGGGCGAGGTGAACCGACGCCTCGTATGATCCTGTGAACCGTAGGGTTCCTGGGAGGATGCGAACATGGGAAGTCTCGTAATAGTAGTCACCATCGTGGCGGTGTGGCTGGGATATAAGTTCTACGCCTCCAGCATCGATCGGTCCGTGCTCCAGACCGATCCGAACAAGGCGACCCCGGCCAAACTCTACAACGATGGCGTGGACTTCATGCCGGCCAGCTCCAGCGTGCTGTTCGGCTACCAGTTCAAGTCCATCGCCGCCCTGGGGCCCATCGTGGGGCCCATCATCGCCGTCCAGTGGGGTTGGCTGCCGGCCGTCCTGTGGCTGATCCTGGGCGTGTTCTTCGTGGGCTGGGTCCAGGACTACACGGCCGCGCTGCTTGCCATGCGGAACGACGGGCTGACCATGGGGGGTCTGAGCTACAAGCTCATCTCACCCCGGGCGCGCACCATCCTCCTGTCGTTCCTCTACTTCTACCTGCTGCTGATCATGGGGGCCTTCGGGGCCATCGTGGCGGGGATCTTCGCCAACCCGAAAGTCACCTTCGGGTTCATCATCCTCACCCTGGCCGGGGTCCTGGCGGGCCAGATGACCTACAAGTGGCGCAAGGACCTGGTGATGACCACGCTGGTCACCGTGGCTATCGCCATCTTTGGCATCTGGCTGGGGACCAGGGAGCCCTTCCTCAGCGTCGTGAACTGGATCAATGCGTTGAAGCTGGTTGAGTACCAGACGCCGTACGGTCCCATGACTTGGCCAGTATGGTTCTGGGGGATCGTGGCGCTGGGGTTCTGCTACCTGGGCTCCGTGCTGCCCATCTGGCGCTTCGCGCAGCCGGTGAACTACGTCTCCTTCTGGCTGGTCCTGATGGGGATCGTGGGGGCCATCATCGGGATC
>JACQVO010000142.1 GCA_016209725.1 Candidatus Methylomirabilota bacterium
CTGCGCTGCGCGAAGATGGGACCCGCTCCTGGAGCAGATGGCCTTGTCGATGGTGGTGGCGATTGATGGTCCCGGTATACCCGGTCAGGAGGGAGCGCATGGATCGCGCCACGAGGCGGGTCCCGGTCTGGATCAACAATTAAACATGCTTGTTCGGCAGGGCCCGCGCGTAGACCGTGACGGCCCCACCTGGGCGAGGGCGGCCAGGCGGACGACGAACGCGGCATGGTCCTCGTCGTCCCGGAAAATCTCCCGGCGCTCGATCCGGCGGCCCACGACACGGTGGACGATGCCGCCGAGACCTATCGGAAATGGCACCCTTCCTGCGGGATGGACGCGAACGACGCTCTGCTGGCGGCGACCGTTGCGGCGACGGGAGGAAAGCTCTACACCCTGAACGTCAGACACTATCCGATGACAGATATCGTCGCTGTAAAGGGGTGGTAGGTTCCCTGTGCGGCACGACCATGCTTCATGCCGCGGCCATCTCGCGCGCCATCCCCGCGTCTCGACCGCAGGGTGACGAACGCCGCCGCCAGAGCGGAGCATTAGTAAGTTTACTTAGTCAAGAACGTCCCCCATTCCGGTGCGTTGTCGAGCGTTACGCCGCTTGGCTGCCGGGCTGCGATAACGCTCTTGCCGTTCAGGCGGTCTTCTTGCGCTTCCGTGAGGACTGTTTCGCGAGATGAATGAGACCGCGCAAAGCTTCGTTGACCGCCTCCGGGTTGTCAAAGACTCTGGCGACGTCCGGATCTAGCGGCACGACCTTGCGCCGTGAAGCGGCCTCGATCGCTTTGGGTCCGCGACCGATGAACTTCAGCTTGCTGAAATCCAGTTCGGCCGGGAGATCCTCGGCCATCTCGCGGGCTGAGAATTTTACGGGCCGGTGTCTAGCGTTCCGCATACTCCCGCACCTCATTCGCAGTCGCCTTTCGGGCACTAATGATCCGCGTGCGACCTCCGCGGTACCCGTGGCTCACCACAATCAGTCTTCCTCGATCCGAAATCCCGATGGCCAGCCAACGATCTTCGAACACCGAATGCGCTTCATCGTGGAAGATGCTCACGAGCGGATCATCGAAGGCTGTGGCTGCCTCATCGAACGAGACGCCGTGTTTCCGACGGTTAACCGCCGCCTTCGCGTCGTCCCATTCGAAGTCCATCCACGCCTCCAGCTTCGGTCAACGACTCCCGGTGGAACGGAAGCCTGGACTTCAGTCGACCAAGGCTTCGGGGACATCGGTGCCGCCATCAATTCCCTCGCCCCGCCGGCTGAGGCGCAGTTTACCAGGGCCGGCTGCCGGAAGCAAACACGATGCGCGTCATGAAGGACTGAGGATTCCCAGGGTGCCGTCCACGGGGTCGCTGGAGAACGGGAAGGCGAGGCGGCGGCCGATGTCCTGGCCATGTTCGATGCCTCTGGTCAGCAGGAAGCCAGACATTCCTGGCCGCTTCGCGCTGGCAAGAGCCTGCAGCGTCTCGGCGCCGGAACCCACGCGGGCGCCCCCGGCTGACCGGCTGACACGACTCATCACGGCAGCACAGAGAAAGCCAATGTCGCCTCTGACGTCCTGCGACACACGGCGGGAGCAACTTGTCATACTTGGCAACGTCCCGTATTCGCGGCCATCTCGCGCGCGATCCCCGCGTCTCGACCGCAGGGTGACGAACGCCGCCGCCAGAGCGGAGCATTAGTAAGTTTACTTAGTCAAGAACGTCCCCCATTCTGGACTCGGTGAAGGCCCCCACTTCCGGGGCCTCCGGGAACTCCTTGCCGAGGTCGGCGACCTCCCGGTGCAGATGGGCGTAGCAGTACTGGAGCGCACAGGGCGCCCGGTTGTACCCGCTGTAGCGATCCACCACCAGCACGCCCGCCAAGGGCTGCTCGCCCAGCACCTCCTTCGGCACCGCAGCCGATCGGGTAGGCCGGAACAGGAACAGGCTCAGGGTGGGCGTGCAGAAGAGCCAGGCGTAGCCCGCCCGCCCGTCCGTCCGCCACGAGGTTTCATCCGCGTGCCGCACCGGGGCCTGGCGGTACTCCTCCACCAGCTTCGGGAGCACGGGCCGGAACAGCCCCGCCAGCCGGTGGAGCATGTCGATCACGCTGCCGAGGGCGAGGCCCAGTTGCGCGCAGAGCCGCCCCAAGGGCATCCCGTGCAGGTAGTGCAGCGCGACGAGGTGTGCGGTGAGGTCGTTGCCGAAGAGCGCCTTGGGGAGCACCGCGGGCAGGGGGGCCTGCACGGCCCGGCGGCAGCGCGGGCAATACCCTCGTGCCAGTCGATAGAGGAGCGGCTCCGGCCGAGGGGGGGCGATGTCTAGGACCGAGCGCGGGCGGCAGCCGTTGTGCTCCAGCGCGCCCCCACACGCCGGGCAGCGCGGGTCCACGGGCACGTCCACGACCCGCGCGGCCGTGGCCCGGATGGCCCTTCTGGGCGCCGCCCGGCTTGCCCTGGTGCTCGGGCGGACTGTTGGCTTTCACTGGGCGCTGGGCCGAGGGGGTGGACGACCCGAAGAAGCCCTCCGTGGCCCGGCGCTCCCGGTACTGCAACTGCGCCTTCAGGCGCTGGTTCTCCTCGAGGAGCGCATCAATCCGGCGCTGCTTCTCCCAGCAGCCCTCGCAGAAGGCGCGACTCATGGGCCGTCCGGCGCCTCCCCTGACGCAGCCCGGGCCGGCGCGGGCGCGCGGCACAGGCGGGCCTGGACGTCCCGGCAGAGGGGGTAGACATACACGGCCTTCGGGGCGTGGCCCGCCAGCACGTTGGCCCGATCCATCCGCCCCCGGCCCGCGGTCTGGCCGAGGGGGAGCCAGTTCGCCGCCCGGTAGCAGGTCCCGCGGAACCGGGCGGGATCGACCAGGGTCTCCAGGAGGAGGGGCCGCACCCCGTAGCGCGCTTCCCAGTCCGGCGGGAGGTGGCGGGCGCACAAGCCGAGGATATGACTCGCCAAGCCCTTCAGGTGGATCCAGGGGAGGATGAGGAAGCGACTGTGGTTGACGAGGTACGGGAGATTCTGCCGCCGCTGGGCGTCACTCCAGCCGATCCAGCGGTCCCGCACCGCGATCCGCCACGCCGCGGAGGTCCAGCCCAGGCAGGCCAGGAGCTGCTCCGGCTGCTGGGCCGGGCGCACGAAGTACCGGAGGGTGGCCCCCACCGGGACCCGATCCCCGAGGTAGTGGTACCGTCCGATCAGCTCCCGCCAGAGGCGGCTGGGCCCGGTCCGACCCGGCGGTACGATCTCCAGCGCCAGGGGGAGGACGTCCCGGATGGCGCCGACCACGTCGGGCGCGGGTGCGCCCTGCGGCGAGCGGGGCGCGTCTCGCGGCCCCCGGCGCCCCAAGGCCCGCACGGGCGGGAGCGTCACGAGCCCCTTGGCCTCGAGGTGCTCCAAGAGGAGGCGGCCCTCGTGGTTCTTCAGCCGGCCGGTGGGGCGTCGCCAGTCCACCAACTCGCAGAGGGTGTAGGCGAGCTCGGTGCGCCCCAGGGCGGCGCAGTCCATGGTGAGCGTCTGGATGAGCTGGAGCTGCGTGACCGAGAAGCTGCGGCCGTTGAAGGTGATCGGGTAGGTAATCCGTGGCAGTCCCATGCGCGCCCTCCGAACTTCGCCACCGTAAGCGTAGCGACGGCGGGCGCCTTTGTCCAGAAGAAAATATCGTGCGGCAGAAAAATCCTTCGGCCCTACCTAGGCCTTCTACCACCCGAAACTGAGGGATTACCCCGGGAGCGACAGGGAGATTCGACAGGGACAGCGAAAGAGCCCGGTTCGCTGTCGGCCTTCTCTGTCGCTGTCGGTTCTTAAAATTTGACCTGGGGCACCTGACGCGCCTCCGGCGGCGCCTCGAAGAACGGATGCTCCTTGAATCCCAGGAACGATGCGAACAGGTTTCCCGGGAACTGCCGGATGGCCACAGTGTACACCTGGAGCGAGTCATTGTACCGTTTCCGCTCCACGGAGAGCCGGTTCTCAGTCCCTGCCAGCTCGTCCATCAAGCGGATGAAGGTGGCGTCCGATTTCAGGCGGGGGTAATTCTCCACGACGACCAGCAGCCGGGACAGCGCGCTGGACAACTCATTACTTCCGGCCATCCGATCCGAGACGCTTCCCCCACCCGCCATCTTTGCCCGGGCATTGGCGATGGCCTCCAGGATCGTCCGCTCCTGCGCGGCGAACCCCTTCACCGTTTCGACCAGATTCGGGATGAGGTCCGCGCGACGCTGGAGTTGGTTCTCCACCTGGGCCCACTTGGCCTTGATGTCCGTATCCATGGCGACCAACGCGTTCCACTTCGACGTGACCGAGCCGCCCACCACAACCGCCGCGAGGACAACCACGCCGAGGATGATCCACACCGACTTCATGCCCGTTCGCTCCTTCCCCGGTTCTCACCCACCCCCTGTAGCACATTCCCACAGAGTCTCCTGGCCGCTTCACCTATCGCTGTCCCTATCCCTTCCCTGTCGCTGTCGGCTCTCCATTCACCAGCTCCCCCCGGCGCCTCCCCCTCCCGTTGATCCACCGCCGAAGCCGCCAAAACTCCCGGAACTGAACCCGCCTCCGGACCACCCGGAGGAACCCCCACCCGACCAGCCGCCGGACCCCGTCCCGAACCAGAACGGCCCCCAGGAGCCCCCGCGCCTCCGGCGGGCGCGCGTCCAAGCGGCGGAAGGCCGATCCATCGCCGAGAGGCCGGCCGAGAAAAGGATCAGCAGGATGAAGAGGCCCAGGAGAATTCCCGTGGACCCGCTCCAGTACCGGCTCCGGTGGCGGGCCGGGCGCGTTGCCGGATGCCTCTGGGTGCCCTCCTGGCCCTGGGCCAAGATCACGCGTGCCAGGGCCTCTGTTCCGCGCAGGATTCCCTCGGCGTACTGGCCCGCCCGAAAGGACGGGACGATCTCCCGGTCGCGAATCTCCCCGACTTTCCCGTCCGGCAGGAGAGCCTCAAGCCCATACCCGGTCGTGATGCGGAGCCGCCTGTCCCGAACCGCCACCAGGAAGAGCAGCCCGTTGTCCTGCCCGCGCTTGCCGATCTTCCAGCGGTCGAAGACGGAAACGGAGTACTCCTCGATCGTCGCTGGCGCGGTGGAGGGAACTGTCAGCACGGCGATCTCCGCCGTGGTTCGCTCGCGGACCTCCTCGATCATCTGGAGGAGACGCTGCCGGGCGCCGCCATCAAGGACGCCTGCGAGATCGGTCACGGGGCCGGCCGGCGAGGGGACATCGAGCGCCGCCGCGGATGCCAAGGCCGAAAGGGCGACGAGCGTGAGCCAGACCCCAAGTCCGAGGCTACGCCGCCAGTCCATCCACGACCTGCACGAGACCCTCAACCTCTTGCAGAACCCCCTGGTACAACTCCTCAAGACTCGATCCGGTCAGCCGGATAGCTCCACGCTTGAGTTGCCAGGCCTTTCGCAGGCTCGCCGTTCCCGCGCCGAATCGCCCCTCGGTCCGTTCAAGAACGGCCTCGGCTCCGCCGCCCGGATCCCCTCCGCCAAGCCGGAGGAGCGTGCGCGCCAGGACCGCGATGCTGCTGGCCGCGGCCATGAGGATACGCTCCAACTCGCCCGGCGCATGGGCAGATTCGACGTAGGACTGGCGGAGCTTCATCAACTTTCCCCGCAGCTCCTGCTCACACTGGAGGCGCAGATTGCTCCGCGCAATGACGAGGTCCGCCAGCAGGTCCGATCCCCACAACATCCGGTGCCGTTCCTGCATGTCAAGAAACTCGATAGGGAACACATCCAGCGAGGCGTGCAGGATCTCCGGATCGAAAAACAGGGGGGTGGCGAATCCCCGGCGGTGCCAGCTCCGGAGGTGACCCGCGGCCTTCCGGAGCTGTGCCGGGGTCAGTTTCCGGAGAACCACCACCACGTTGATGTCGGAGCGGCCCGGGACGTGCTCGCCCGCCGCTGCGCTTCCGTACAGGAGGACAGCCTGGAGGTCCTCGCCATAGAGCTCCCGGACGTCCCCCACGAAGCCTGTGAGGAGCTGTTCCATGCTCCAATCACCCACGATCGATCCGGCGGCAGCGGTCCTGTCCTGGGCGCTTCGTCCATTGCCCAGCCGACGTGACGTCCTCGCGGGATGGTCAATCCTCGGATATCTTGAGCCGCCGCCGGAACTCCGCAGGGCTCTCGTGCGAGGTCCCCTGTGCCCAGACACCCATTCGCTGCTGTCTCGCCCAGGCCTCGCCCTCCAGGAGCTCTGCGCAATAGTACTGGCAGGGGGCGGCGCGATAGACCTCGGCGTACCCCATCATCAGCATCAGGACGTTGACATTGATCTCCCCGAGCCAGATCACCCCGAGCGTGCGACCATACCGGTCCTGACCATACGTCTGCAGCCGGACCCCCTTACGGCCGATCTGGCGGTCAAGATAGTCCCTGGCCTCCTTCCCCAGCGGCTGGCCGGGGTTCTTTCCCTGGGCCACCTCGGGCGCGTCGATGCCCAACAGCCGAATCGGCAGTCTTGAGACATCCTTTGTCCTGGCGAACAGGGTGTTGCCGTCGACCACCTGGACCACAGCCGCCGCGACGACGCGTTGGGCCTCCACCGGGATGGGCACCAGGCACACTGTCGCCATCAGGGCGGTCATTACCAGCCAGAGGTGCCCCCGTATCCCAACTGATCCTCTCACGTTCCTCGGCCCCCTGTCCGTTTGAGAAAGTGCACAGTGCTTTCGGGCTCTGGTCGCGAAGCTGCAGACCAGATCACCGGCAGATGGTTGGGTCGGCGAAGTCGGCCCGTGTGGGCGATAACCATCATGCCCCACCATGCCAGGCGGACCATTGGCGAGGGTCCCCACAGGATGTCGAGTGGTGCGGGAGGCGGGACTTGAACCCGCACGGGCCGAGGCCCAGGGGATTTTAAGTCCCCTGCGTCTGCCGTTTCGCCACTCCCGCCCTTGGTCTCGTCGGGATTCGTAACATCCGCCTTGGCGCAAGTCAAGAAATTGCACGCGCTCGGGCGTTGGCCTGGTGTCTGACGTTCCGAAAGGAGGAGAGGTTTGAAACCAATCCGCTCGTGGCCCAAATCGGGCACTGAAGAAACCAAAAGGCCCGGCGAGTGCCGGGCCGGATCGTCCGATGGAGGCGCGGGGCGGACTCGAACCGCCGAATCGAGGTTTTGCAGACCTCTCCCTTAGCCTCTTGGGTACCGCGCCGTGGCTGAATAATAGGTCAACTCGGGGGGGCAGTCAACCTGAACCCAACCGTCCAACCGCCAAGGCGCCAAGGCCTACCAGGCCTATCCGCTCCAGACGCAGGCTCCAGCCAAAGATGCTCAGGCCGACTCTTCGGAATCTCTCAGGTTCCAGCCCAAAGTGCGGTGGCTTCTTGGCGGGCTTGGCGTCTTGGCGGTTCAAGGGCACCATCTGTTCTCAACCGTGGTTTCGGAGCATCAGCTCCTTGGGGTGGGGGTTCAGGTAGATCTGGTCCTGCATGTACGGCACATTGACCCGCCCCAGATCGTGCTTGAGGAGTGTCAGGGGCACCACCAGCGGAACGAGGCCACGGTGGTAGTCCGCTATCACAGCCAGTAGCTCGACCTTGTCCCTCGCCTCCAGGCCGTGTTTCAGATATCCGAGGATGTGGTGCATGACGTTGGTGTGCTTCTTGGCCGTGGCCTTGACCCGCAGCGCGGCCATGAAGAGCTCGCCATAGCGGCCCTCGAGATCCCTCGGCGAGAGCCCCCCGGCGTTGGCAACCAGACGGCCCAGCGCCGTGTAGTGTTTCGGGCTGTGGGCCAGCAGCAGGAGCTTGTGGGCGGTGTGAAACGCCACCAGCTTCCCACGGGCAAGCCCCCCGGCGGCCAGATCCCGCCAGCGGCGGTAGCAGAAGACCCGCTCGATGAAATTCTCCCGCAGGGGCAGATCGTGCAGCCCGCCTTCCTCCTCGATCGGCAGGAGCGGCAACCGATCCATCAGGGCCCGGGCGAAGACACCTACCCCGTCCTTGCTGGGGATCTCGGAGGACCGGTACAGCCGCACCCGTTCCATGCCGCAGCTTGGCGAGTCGCTCTTGAGGATGTAGCCGGAAAGGTCGGCCTTGCCCAGAACATCCAACCGGGTGTTCGCCCAGCCCTGCATACCGTTCGTCTGGTCCTCCCCGGTCTTTGCAAAGACCAGTCGGGGTGCCGCGGGGTCGCCCATCAGCCGCAGGGTCTCGCGAGGGGTCCCCAGGCCCATCTCCACCTCCGGGCACACCGGCACCCACTCGAAAAACTTCCCCAAGGTGTCGGTGATATAGCGGTCCCGTTTGTGGCCGCCGTCGTAGCGGACTTCCCGGCCCAAGAGACACGCACTGATCCCGACGCGGATGGATGGGGTTGCTTCGCGGGGCATTGCGGCGGGTGGGCTCATGATCATGACCTCTTGCATCTCTCGACTCTCGGAATCTCTCGACAGCGACGTCCGGGGAATTTCCCGCCGCTATCGCAGATCTGCGCTCTCCCCTCCCGGCTCTCGATCTCTACTTCAGGAGCTTCGCGTACATCTCCTCGTCGAAGCCGACAATGAGCATCCGCCCTCTGCGGAGGGCCGGCGCCCGCAGGTTGCCCGTCGGGCCGAGGAGCAACCCTTTGAGCGTCGCCGCATCCGGCTTCCCCTTCCTCAGATCCAGGTGGATCACCTGCTTCCCCTTGCTGGCGTAGATCTCGTCCACCTGACGGACGAGCGCCATGGCCTCTTTCTCCTTCAGGGTGCTCTTCCTGGCATCGACCCGCGAGCCTGTTTCGACCTTGTGCTTCGCAAGGAACCCTTGCGTCTTGGTGCAGGTTTTTCACCCGGGACGATGGTAGCTCCACTCAACGCGTGCCATGGGCATCTCCTCTCCGAATGACCATCCTACTGACTCAAGAGGTGTCGAAGAGCGGGCTCGATCTCGGGAAACTGGAACCGGTAACCCGAGGCTTGAAGGCGGGTCGGCATGACCCGCTGGCTCGAGAGGAGCAGGGCGTCGGCTAGCTCGCCGAATGCCAGCCTCGCGGCAAATGCGGGCATGGGCGCCACAGCCGGCCGCGACAGGACGCGCGCCAGGACCCGCGTGAACTCCGCATTGGTCACCGGGGCGGGTGCCACGGCGTTCACCGGTCCCCGAAGGGACTCGGCGCCCAGCGCATGGGAGATCGTGCCGATCGCATCGTCAATGGCGATCCAGCTCATGTATTGGGTGCCGCTCCCAATCCGGCCGCCTGCCCCCAGCTTGAACGGGAGCAGCATTTTCTTGAGGGCTCCCCCGGCCGGACTGAGGATCATGCCGAAGCGCAGATGCACGACCCGAATACCCGCCCGTGACGCGGGCTCGGTGGCGGCCTCCCATTCCTGGCAGACGCGCGCGAGGAAGTCCCCTCCGGGGGCGCTGTCCTCGGTCAGGATCTCTTCACCGCGATCCCCGTAGAATCCAACCGCGGAGGTGCTTGCCAGTACCTTGGGGCGACGCCCGAGTCGGGCGAGCGATTCGCAAAGCCGCCGCGTCCCCTCGACCCGGCTGCGACGGATCTCCGCCTTGCGTGCCCCGGTCCACCGCCCGGCGGCGATATTCTCGCCGGCCAGATGGACGACCGCGTCCACCCCCTCGACCCAGGAAAGTTCCTTGATGCCCCCGGCAGGGTCCCAGGCGACCTCCTGGCTGCCGGGAGACTTGCGGACGAGCCGGGTCACGCGATGCCCCCCGGTGGTGAGGAACGGAACCAAGGCCGACCCGACCAGGCCGCTCGCACCCGTGACCGCGATATGCATGGCTGCCTCCTGCCGCGCGCCGAAATCAAGGCGGCGCCTCCCCATGATGGATCGAGCGGGCGACTCTTCCCGCCCGGGAGGCCGCGGGATTCTTCATGTCGTCGCTGCCTCGCCAGACCTCCCTCGGAGCTTACCACACCAACAGTGAATTTCACGCTGCTATTCGAAGCTCTGCCAGGCGAGATCTAGACCTTGCAAAGCGGGGTGCAAATTGCCTGGCCTTGGAAAAACGGCTTGCGTTGGCAAACAGGGACAGGTATAGAGATACCATCGGGAAGCTGGAAGAGTATGAAGTGGCGGCGGGCCGACGTGCTCCCGCACTATCAAACGAGGTGAGCCATGGGGCGGGTGAGCATTAACGTTCCCAAAGAAAAGATCGCCGACTTCTGCCGCAAGCACCACATCCGGAAGCTGGCGCTTTTTGGCTCCGTGCTCCGCTGATCAGGAGGGTGGAATGGGAAAAACGATGCGCCTCACGACCGCGCAGGCGATCCTGAAGTTCCTGGCCCAGCAGCACGTCGAGCGAGACGGCCAGACCCAGAAATTCTTCGGGGGCTGCTTTGGCATCTTCGGCCACGGCAACATCGCCGGCATCGCGCAGGCACTTCAGCAGAACCGCGACCTCCGCTACTACCTGTGCCGCAACGAGCAGGCCATGGTCCACACGGCGGCTGCCTACGCCAAGATGAAAAACCGGCTGCAGACCCTCGTCTGCACCTCCTCGATCGGCCCCGGCGCGACCAATATGGTCACCGGCGCGGCGGCGGCCACGATCAACCGACTCCCCGTGCTGCTCCTGCCCGGCGACATCTTCGCGCGGCGCAATGTGGCGCCCGTCCTGCAGCAACTGGAGAGCGAACGATCGCAGGATGTCTCGGTCAACGATTGCTTCAAGCCGGTGAGCCGCTACTGGGATCGCATCAACCGGCCGGATCAGATTCTCACGGCGCTGCCGGAGGCCATGCGCGTCCTGACGTCGCCGGTCGAGACCGGCGCCGTCACGCTGGCCCTGCCGCAGGACGCGCAGGCTGAAGCTTATGACTACCCGGAGGACTTCTTCCGCGAGCGCGTGTGGCACGTGCCGCGCCCGCGACCCGACGCGCCGGCCCTGGCGCGGGCGGCGCAAGCCATCCGCGGCAGCCGGAGGCCGCTCATCGTCGCGGGCGGCGGGGTGATCTACAGCGAGGCTACCGAGGCCCTCCGCGCGCTGTGCGAGCGCACCGGCATCCCCGTGGGCGAGACGATGGCGGGCAAGGGCAGCCTCTGCTTCGACCATCCGCTCAACCTCGGCGCCACCGGCGTCACGGGCACATTGGCCGCCAACCGCATCGCGCGGGACGCCGACATCGTCATCGGCATCGGGACGCGCTACAGTGACTTCACGACCGCCAGCAAGACGGCCTTCCAGCATCCCAACGTGCAGTTCGTCAACGTCAACGTGGCCGGGTTCGACGCCCACAAACAGTCGGCCCTCGCCGTCGTCGGCGACGCCCGGGCAGCACTGGAAGAGCTGACGCCGATGCTTGCCGGCTATCGCGTGCCGGCCGAGTACGGCTCGGAGATCCAGCGCCTGCACGACGCCTGGGACCGCGAGGTCCAGCGGATCTACGACATCCGGAACACCCCGCTGCTGAGCCAGGGGGAAATCATCGGCGCCGTCAACGAACTCAGCGACCCGGATGGGGTGATGATCTGCGCGGCCGGCAGCCTGCCGGGTGAGTTGCACAAGCTATGGCGCGCGCGACATCCCAAGAACTTTCATCTGGAGTACGGCTACAGCACCATGGGCTACGAAATTGCCGGTGGCCTGGGTGTCAAGATGGCGGCGCCCGAGCGCGAGGTGACGGTGCTGGTGGGCGACGGGAGCTACCTCATGCTGGCGCAGGAGATCGTCACCAGCCTGCAGGAGGGATTCAAGCTCATCATCGTGCTGGTGGACAACGCGGGCTTCCAGAGCATCGGAAGTCTCAGCCGGTCCCTGGGGCAGGGCGGGTTCGGCACGCGCTACGTTTATCCGACGGACGGGGCTCTCCCGGGCGACGAGGAGCCCGGCGCGGCTAAGACGCTGCCCGTTGACCTGGCGACCAACGCCCGCAGCCTCGGGGCCCACGTGCTCGAGGCCAGGACGTACGATGAGTTCGTGAAGGCGTACAAAGCCGCCAAGGAGAGCGAGATCACGACGGTCGTGTACGTACCGTGCGACCGCTACGTTTCCGTCCCGGGCTACGACAGTTGGTGGGATGTGCCGGTGGCCGAGGTCAGCGAGATGGAGGCCGTGCGCGCCGCGCGCACCAAGTGGGAGCAGATGCGCGTGAAGGAACGGCTGTTCTGATCCCAGTATGCAGCGCTCAATGGGCCAGAAATAGCAAGAGCCCGGAACCATCCGGGCTCTCCAGCTCATTGGGCCAGGTCAGAAGGGTCCGGCTTTTCGGGAGCGGCCCTGTGCCGGTGAACTAAGATCGTGCGCCCGCCTGCGATGTCCAGAAACACAAAGGCCCGGATTATCTCCAGGCCATTCTACACTATCTCCTCGGCAACTCGCATGCTTCACTTTTTGGGAGTTTTGAGCGCCTTCTCAAATTCTCGAAGAAGCGCTAGGTGGGTTTCTGAGCCCGTAGGCGAAAGCGTGTAATACCGCCGCTCTTCGAGGCGGGTCCGAACGCGAGGCTCGATGGTTAGGGTCTTATCTACTAGCCGAACGCCCACCTCTCTAAGTCGTGAGTCCAGCAGGTCAAACGAGACTCGGACGGAGAACTTTGACGGGATCACCTGTGAACTGGCAAGCTTCGTAGATGTCCGCGACCGGACGGCCTTTTCCAAGAACCTTAAGAGCGGCGGCGTGAATAGCTGACGGAAGTCCACATCGAGAGTTGCCACGCAGCTCGTCTCTTCAACTTTCAGATAAGGCTCCGTTCGTGGGAAAGGTCCCCCTGGGTCGGCGGTCACGAGGGCCTTTCGGACCTCTTCATACAAGGCATCAGCGACCACGGAGGTTCCTAACAGGGAGAGTATCAATCGCTGACGTTCAATGCCGACCCTCTCAATCAGGTGAATATTGCCCTCATACTCGATCTCTCCGCCCAGCAACTCAAGGATCACACCCTCCGACTTCGCTTCTCCGGCGGATGCCGTCTTAAATCGTAAGGTGTCCTTGAACGGGGCAAGATTCTTCTCCACAAGAAGCGCCGCGATCGGGAGAACGTCAACCGGGTACAACCGGATTTGTGTGACCTTCAGGTCAACGATATCCTTCATGGGCTACCTTTTCTGTTTGACCTCAATGTAGGTGCGGTCAGTCAGTTCAATGGTGTGCTCTTCCCCCGTGAGGAATTCTTCCTGCCCAGCCGCCAACAGAACATTCGCGTCGAGGTGCAGCGGCGCAAAGCCTCTGGGGCCGCTGAGAGGCCAAATGAGGCGGGCCGGGCGTCCCGAGAAGGCCTCCCATGTAGACTGATACGCGGCGATATCCTGAAAAGATCGCCATGCCAGCGCAAGGTCGCCGTGGAGTGAGACCGCTTCTGTAGTGACGGCATCAGCCTGTTGCGCTTTTTGCTCTCGTCCGAGCGCCCACGAAAGAAGGTGAAGCACGTACTGATTCAGACTCGTCCCTTCCCGCCGTGCCCGTGTGGCCAACTCGCGGTGAACAGATTTCGGGGCGCGCATCAGGAAACGCCCGCTGTACTCCTCAACCACCTCATGTGGAGGCGGAATCTCAAGACCGTCTTCCAAGCGAACCTCTATCCACGATCGCTTGGCGTCCTCCAGACTCTTGACCACCTCTTCGATTGTTTCTCCCTGAGAGATGCACCCCGGAAGATCGGGAAAGCGGCCAACGTAGCCGCCCTCCTCAGCCTCGACGATCTCCATTGGATAGCGCAGGTCGAGATAGTGCTCCAGATCCTTTTTCATTCTTGATCTCCCCCTTGCTCCAAGATCGCTTCGAGGAACTGAATGGCCTCCTTCACGTAGGGGATTTTCAAAACCTGGCCCTCACTGTGGCAGGGCACGGTCAGGGGGTGGTCGACGACTGGATGAGTGTAGGTTCGGTGGCTTCCGCTCTTCTTGCGTGGCTTGGCACCAGCCGCCTCCAAGAGAGACATCACCTCTCGGCAAGTTCGGTTCTTGGGACTTCTTTCGAGTTCCTCAAGCCGCTCTCGAATCGTGGCCACACAAGGCCTTTCTTATACTACAGATAGTATCGATGCGAAAGTCAAAAAAGTCAACCAAACGCCTGAATGCCTCCTTGTACTCTTGTGAATCCGTTGCCATTCCCATTGGGAATTCTGAGAGAGTCTGGGGGATCTTGCGCCGTGGCAGTCTTTCTGGAGAAGCTCGGACAGGCGGTCGTCTCGGCTGGAAAAAGCCGGGGTTGCAAGGACTTTGCCTCACAACCCCGGCTTTCGATTCTGGAGCGGGAAACGGGATTCGAACCCGCGACCCCAACCTTGGCAAGGTTGTGCTCTACCAACTGAGCTATTCCCGCGCAGGCGTGAACCTACCAAAGCAAGCGCCGGATTGTCAACGGAAAAGCCACCCTGCAACTCAAGTGCGTTCGGCTGTTCGGAGGTTCGCCCGTTCGGCAGTCCCTTCGGACCCTGACCATCCGAACTGTCGAACTGTCGAACCGCCGAACGCTTTTCTTAGCCCAGAATCCCCATCGCTTCCAGAACCGCGTCCATCTCCGCCTCGACGCTGGCGGGCTTTGGTGAGCGCTTGACGGCGGTGTCGGGATCCTTCAGCCCATGCCCGGTCAGTACGCAGACGACCCGGTCGCCGGGGTCGAACCCCCGGGCCTTCGACCACTTGGCCAATCCCGCCACGGACGCCGCCGAGGCGGCCTCGCAGAACACGCCATCCAACTGCGCCAACAGGCCGTAGGCTTCCAGGATCTCCTCGTCCGAGACCATGTCAATCGTGCCCTGGGACTCCTGAGCGGCCTCCAGCGCCCCTTTCCAACTCGCCGGGTTTCCGATCCGAATGGCAGAGGCGATCGTCTCCGGACGCTCGACGACCTGGCCTCGGACGATGGGCGCCGCCCCCTCGGCCTGCCATCCGATCATCCGGGGAAGCCGGGTGATCTTCCCTACTCTGTGGTATTCGCGGAACCCCCGCCAGTAGGCCGTGATATTCCCAGCGTTCCCCACCGGGATGAACAGGTGACTCGGCGCTTCCCCAAGTTCGTCGCAGACCTCGAAGGCCGCGGTCTTCTGGCCCTCCAGGCGGTCGGGGTTCAGCGAGTTCACCAGGACGATGGGATGCTTCTGCGAGATCTCGCGCACGATCTTCAGCGCATCATCGAAGTTCCCGCGGATCTGCAGGACCCGCGCCCCGTGGAACATGGCCTGAGACAACTTGCCCAGCGCAATCTTCCCCTCGGGGATCAGCACGAAGGCTTTGAGGCCGGCGCGGGCGGCATACGCCGCGGCCGAGGCAGAGGTGTTGCCGGTTGAGGCGCAGATCACTGCCTGCGCCCCCCGCTCCACTGCCTTGCTCATGGCCAGGGTCATCCCGCGGTCCTTGAAAGAGCCGGTCGGGTTCGCGCCCTCGTACTTGAGGTACACCTGGCACGGGATTCCGAGGTGGCGGCGCAGCCGGTCCCCCCGGATGAGTGGCGTGTTCCCCTCGTTCAGGGTGACGACGGGCGTCGCCTTGCTTACCGGCAAGAACTCACGATATCGCTGAATCAGGCCGTTCCAGGCCATCTCAAGAAACTCCAAAGGAATGACCTATTGGTCATTTGTCATTGGTCATTGGGATTTAGTCTTCGGCTCCCTCCACCCGGATGCAGACCGTATCCTGGGCCACCACGTCGAGGTGATTGATGCGCTTGAGGGCCCGCTGCATGTCCCCCTCCATCGCCTCGTGGCTCAGCATGACCACGGGGACGGCGGCCTGCTCGGCGCGACCCTTCTGGATCACCGAGGCAATGCTGATCTGATTCTCGCCCAGGACCCCGGAGACCATGGACAGGACCCCCGGCTTGTCGAAAGCCATGACTCGCAGGTAATACCGGCTCCGGATGCGATCCATGGGCTTCAGCACAACGCCCTCCCCCATCGTCGCGGTGGGCAAAAGCGAGGCGCGGGATGGGCGGTGGAAGAGGATGTTGTGGGCGATTTCCACGATGTCGGCCACCACCGAGGACGCCGTGGGCATCTGCCCGGCGCCCCGACCCGAGAACATCAGGGACCCGGCCGAATCGCCCCGGATGTGCACCGCGTTGTAGACGCCGCCCACCGAGGCCAGCAGGTGGCCTTCCGGGATCATGGTGGGGTGCACCCGGACTTCCAGCTCACCCGAATCCTCCTTGGCGATGGCCAGGAGCTTGATACGGTAGCCTAACTCGCGGGCGAAGGCGATGTCCGTCGCTTCGACCTTCTGGATCCCCTCGATGTAGATGTCGGAGAACCGGATATACCCGTTGTAGGCCAGGGAGGCCAGGATCTGCAGCTTGTGGGCGGCATCCAGGCCGCCCACGTCCAGGGTCGGGTCCGCCTCGGCATAGCCTTTGGCCTGGGCCTCGGCCAGGACCTCGGCGAAGGGCTGCCCGCTCTCGGTCATCTTGGTCAGGATGTAATTCGTCGTCCCGTTGACGATGCCCATGATGGATTGGACGTGGTTCGCCACCAGCCCCTCGCGCACCGACCGGATGATGGGGATGGCGCCGCACACGCTGGCCTCGAACCCCAGGTCCACCCGCTTCGCCGCCGCCGCCTGGTAGATCTCCAGGCCATGCTCGGCCAGCAAGGCCTTGTTGGCCGTGACCAGGTGTTTGCCTTTGTTCACCGCCTCCAGGCAGAGCGTTCGGGCCACCGTGGTCCCCCCGATCAGCTCCACCACGATATCCACCTGGGGATCGTTGATCACCTCCATGGCGTCGGTGGTGAGCAGCTTGGGGTCCACCGCGACCCGCGGCGTGCCCGTCTCGGCGATCCTGCGGATGCGCACCCGCGCCCCGACGCGCCGGTCCAGCAGGGCGGCATGGTCCTGGAGGAGCGTGACCACTCCCGACCCGACCGTCCCCACCCCCAGGATGCCGATGCTTATGGTTTTCATGGACGCCCCTCTCTCCTGAAATACAGCCGCGCACTCATCCCAGAGCGCGGGCGAGGCCCGTGCTCCAGGCCCAGTGGATCGCCTCGACCGGCAGTTGGAACCTGAACCCCCGCCCTTGCAGGACCAAGTGATCCCCGCCCACCACGCCCAGTCGGACGCACGGCACACCCTGGCGCCCTGCCATGGCGCGCAGGCGCCCCGCGCCTGCCGGCCGCACGCTCACGACGATGCGGGACGCCGATTCGCCGAAGAGCTGTGCGTCGACGCGCAGATCGCCGGGAAGGTCCAGCCTGGCCCCCAGTGGCACGCCCGGCCCCGTCATGCAGCACTCGGCCAGGGCCACCGCCAACCCTCCGTCGGCGCAGTCGTGCGCCGAGGCCACGATGCCGGCCCGGATCGCCTCAAGGCAGACCTGCTGCACCGCCCGCTCCCGACCCAGGTCCAGCGACGGCGGGCGACCGGCCGTGAGGCCGTGGACGATCCTGAGGTACTCGCTCCCCCCCAGCTCCTCGCGCGTCTCGCCCAGCAGGCAGACGACGTCCCCCTCGGCCTTGAACCACTGGGTGGTCGCGTGAGCGATGTCGTCCAGGAGTCCCACCATCCCGACGATCGGGGTCGGGAAGACGGCCGTGCCCAGCGTCTCGTTGTAAAAGCTGACGTTTCCGCCCGTCACGGGGGTTCCCAGCGCCCGGCAGGCCTCGGCCATCCCGCGGACCGCCTCGGCGAACTGCCACATGATCTCGGGCCGCTCCGGACTCCCGAAGTTCAGGCAGTTCGTGATCGCCAGCGGGCGGGCCCCCGCGCAGGCCACGTTTCGGGCCGCCTCCGCGACGGCGAGTTTTCCCCCCTCGTAGGGACCCAGGTAGGCGTAGCGTCCGTTCCCGTCCGCCGCCAGGGCCAGACCCTTCCGCGTGCCCTGGACCCGCAGGACGGCCGCATCCGACCCCGGCTCGACCACCGTGTTGCAGAACAGCATGTGATCATACTGCTGCCATACCGGCCGCTTGGATGCGATGTTGGGCGAGCCCAGCAGGTCGAGGAGGATCTGGTCCGGCTTCTCTGGCAGGGGCAGCCGCATGAGATCCGCCCCCTCCGTCTCGTCCAGGTAGGCGGGGCGCCCCATGGGGCGGCGATAGACCGGGCCCTGCTCCGCCAGGGCCTTGGCCGGGATCTCGGCTACGATCCGATCGGCGTCCCTGACCCGCATGAGGCCGTCCCCGGTCACCTGGCCGATGATGACCGCATCCAGATCCCACTTGTGGAAGATGTCCATGACCTGCTGTTCGGTCCCGCGCCGCACGATCAGGAGCATGCGCTCCTGGGACTCGTATAGCATCACCTCGTTGGGGATCATCCCCGTCTCGCGGCGCGGCACCTTCGCCCGGTCGATCTCGATCCCCATCCCGCCGCGAGACGGGGATGATCCCCTAC
>JACQVO010000015.1 GCA_016209725.1 Candidatus Methylomirabilota bacterium
ATCCGGCTTCAGATCATTGATGGCGTCTATTCGCGGGTTCTTCTGGCCCCCGACCTTGGGCTTGGTCGCGACCCCCTCCGGCGGCTCGGTGCAGAACTTGGTGACTCCCACCACCCGATCCCCGACCCCCAGCCTGAAGAAAATCTCGGTGATGCTGGGGATCAGACTGACGATCCGGCGGGCCGGCTCCACCAGCTCGAACGGATTGCCGAAGGCATCCTTGACCGCGATACCCATCCTTGTTCCCGTCAGTCTGAAGATGCCTGCCCCATTCCCACTCTCGACGCTCGGCTCCCCCGCTCCGCTTCGCGTTCCGGGGCACGGTCAGCACCCGGCTCTCGGGTCTCCCCTCTGCTGCCCCCCTCGGCTCTCGGCTCTATCCTTTGATGCACCCGATCGGCTTCAGCTTCGCCACCATCTTGGAGATGCCGGCGTTGTGGCAGACCGTGACCACATCCTGAACGTTCTTGTACGCCTCCGGCATCTCCTCCTTCACGGAGTCGCGCCCGGTCGCGCGGACGTACACCCCGTGGGTGTCCTCCAGCTCGCGCTCGATGGCGCGCCCCTTGGCGGCGCGCACGGCCGCCGCGCGGCTCAAGAGCCTTCCGGCCCCGTGGCAGGTGCTGCCGAAGGTCTCCAGCATGGCGCCGCGGGTGCCCACCAGGACGAAAGACGCCCGTCCCATGTCCCCGGGGACCAGGACCGGCTGCCCGATGCTCCGGTATCGCTCGGGCAGCTCGGGGTGCCCGGGCGGGAATGCCCGCGTGGCGCCCTTGCGGTGGACGAGGAGCGACATCCGTTTTCCATCCACCTCGTGCTCCTCGAGCTTGGCGATGTTGTGGGCCACATCGTAGACCAGCGACATCCCCAGATCGCGGGGCGACTAGCGGAACACCTTGTGGAAGACCTCCCGGGCCCAGTGGGTCAGGCACTGGCGATTGGCCCAGGCATAGTTGGCGGCGGCCCGCATGGCGCCGAGGTAGGCCCTGGCCTCCTCGGATCGGAGCGGGGTGCAGGCCAACTGGCGATCGGGAAGTTCGATCCCGTATTTCCGCATCGCCCGTTCCATGGTGGCCAGATAATCGGTGCAGACCTGGTGGCCGAAGCCGCGTGAACCGCTGTGAATCATCACCGTCACCTGACCCGGGAAGAGCCCCAGGACATTGGCCGCCGGCTCATCGTAGATCTTTTCGACGATCTGGACCTCGAGGAAGTGGTTCCCGGACCCAAGGGTTCCGAGCTGCGACCGGCCCCGCTCGTTGGCCTTGGGGCTCACCGCGTCGGGATCCGCACCCTGGATGCAACCGGAAGCCTCGGCTGTCACCAGGTCCTCCGGCTCGCCCAGGCCCTCCTCCACCGCCCACGCCGCCCCCCGCTCCAGGGGCTCGCGGGCGTTCTCGCGGGTGAGGCGGACCTTGCCCTGAGATCCCACGCCGCTCGGAACCGCGGCGAACAGACCATTGACCACCTCCTTGAGGCGCGGCAGGGCCTCCGTCTTGGTCAGCTCCGTCCGCAGGAGCCGCACGCCGCAGTTGATGTCATAGCCCACGCCCCCCGGTGTCACCACGCCGGTCTCCGGCTCGGTCGCCACCACCGCCCCAATGGGGAGGCCGTAGCCCTGGTGGATATCGGGCATGGCGTAGGCGGCCTTCACGATGCCCGGCAGCATGGCCGAGTTGGCGGCCTGCTCCAGCGACAGGTCGTTTCGGATCTGCTCCATGAGCTTCTCGTCGGCGAAGATGATGGCCGGGACCCGCATCCCGGGCTTGGCGGTCGGCGGAATCCGCCAGCGGTACTCGTCCACGCGCTCGATGGGCACGCTCATGCGTCTCACCCCCTTCTTCTATAGGCAGCCTAGGCTAAGGGCCCAGCCTTGTCAAGGTGGCCCAAGGGGATAGACCGGACCTGCATCCGCAGATGACGCAGATTCCCCCGGAAACCATTTCAACGTCACCTTAGTGTGATCTGCGGAAAAAGGAGTGGTGAATCGGGGGCACAGGTCAGGTGAAAAAGTCCTCGGCAAGAATCATACGGCAAGGAGGGCAGGGAGGGGCTCAGCCTCGGGCAGGAACGACGTCATCCAGGATGAGAATCTCAAGATCCGTTATTCGTTTGAACGCCGGGTCGTTGCTGACGAATCCGGTTGCCCCGGCCATGACTGCCGTCGCGACCTGGATCATATCCGGCATGGGCTGACCATGAACCGCCCGGAATCGGGCTGCGGCTTCCGCGATGCTTCGGGTGACCTCGCACAGTCGGAGATTGGGAAACGTCGTGAGGAGCCGCCGATAGTCCTCCGCCGCCACGTCGTTTCCGTCTCCAAGGGGTTTCACGAGAACCTCGGCCAGCGAGATGATCGAGGTGACCCCCTGATGGGATCCCGCCTCCCAGGCATCCAGGATGACCTGGGTCGCCGAGATGTAGCGCGGGTGTTCTTGCAGGTGGTAGATGAAGACCATCGTGTCCGCTGCCACCACATGGTGGCGCTTCAAAAACTGGCCGAGGGAAGGCCTCAGCGCCACCCTTTCCGCTCCTCTCTCACGTAGGCCCTGGCATCCACGTTTTCCCAGACCTCCTTGTGCAGCCCGCGCAGCCGCTTGGCATAGCTTCTGGGCCGTGGCACCAGGACAATGGTGTTGCCCCGCACCTCTACCAGCAGCCCGTCGCCCGCTTCCAAGCCGAGTCGGCGCCTCACCTCCCGCGGGATGACAATTTGGTATTTGGCGCTGAGCTTGACCATGCCTCCCATCGCCATTCTCCTTTACTTCTATGAAATAGACTTTACCTCTTACCATTTGTTGAACGGTATGTCAAACGTCTTTCATTTTCCCTGGGTGACATCAGCATAGACGAGATCCCTACCGTCCTGGTGGTCCGGCGGAGAGACCTCCCACCCGAGAATGCCAAGCACAGGGCCGCGGGCGGGGCAGAGTCAGGATCCGGAGAGTCGGGTCAAACCGTGGCCAGGATTTCGTAGCGGGTGTTGCGGCGGGCGGGGGTGAGGCCGGCGTCCTTGATGAGCCGCTCGATTTCGGCCAGCGGGATCATGAAGACCGCCCCCTTGGCCGTCACCACGTTTTCCTCGATCACCGTGCTGCCCATGTCGTTGACGCCGTACTGGAGGGCGATCTGGCCGATCTTGGGTCCCTGGGTCAGCCAGGAGGCCTGGATGTTGGGGATGTTGTCCAGCATGATCCGTGAGATCGCCACCGTCCGGAGATAATCGAACCCGCTGGCCCGCTTCACGCTCGGCAGGTGGGTCCCCTCCGGCTGAAAACTCCAGGGGATGAAGGCGCGGAACCCGCCCGTCTCGTCCTGCAGGTCGCGGACCTTGACCAGGTGCTCGACCCGCTGTTCCACCGTCTCCACCGAGCCGTACATCATGGTCACCGTGGACGGGATGCCGAGCCGGTGGGCCGTCTGCATGAAGTTGAGCCAGGCGGCCGCGGAATCCTTCAGCGGCGCGATCTGCTCCCGCACCTCGTCCACCAGCATCTCCGCCCCCGCCCCCGGGATGGAGTCCAGTCCGGCGGCCTTGAGGCGGACCAGGCAGTCTCGCTCGCTCAGGTTGGAGATCTTGGCCAGGTAGATGATCTCGGCCGGCGACAACCCGTGGATGTGGACGGGGAACCGCGCCTTGATGGCGCGGAACAGGTCCTCGAAGTATTCGATCTTGAGTGCCGGATTCAGCCCGCCCTGGATCAGGATCTCGGTCCCCCCCAGGTCCAGCAGTTCCTGGATCTTCCGGAAGATCTCCCCCCGCGGCAGGACGTAGCCCCCCTCGGCTCCGGGCAGCCGGTAGAAGCTGCAGAACTTGCACTGCACCCAGCAGACGTTGGTGTAGTTGATGTTCCGCCCCACAACGTAGGTGACCCGGTCCTCCGGATGCAGGCGGCGCCGGAGCAGATTTGCCCAGGCGGAGAGCTGCAGGGGGTTCGCCTCGCGGAACAGGCGCACCCCATCCGCGAACGAGAGCCGCTCACCCGCGACGACCTTCTCCTCGATGCTGGCCAGACTGCTGTCCGTGAATCGCATCCCGAGTGCTCTTCCCCTCACCCCTCACCCCTTACGCCTTACGCCTTACGCCTCACCCCTTACCCCTACCGGCTCTTCACTGACGTTATACAGGGCGTCCCGCTCCACCGGCTCCCGCCCGACCTCGGTGATGAGCTCCATCAGTTGCTCGGTGCTCAGGACCTGCCGGTGCGAGGTCGTTCCCAGGGCGTGGGTGATCTCGTAATGGGACACGGTGCCGTCGATGTCATCGGCCCCGTACCACAGCGCCATCTGGGCCACCGGCGGCGTGATCATGATCCAGAAGGCCTTGACGTGGGGGAAGTTGTCCAGCAGGAGGCGGGCGATGGCGATCTCCCGCAGGTTGGCGTAGCCCGTGGTGACGGGCAGGTGGCTGAGCTCCGTGTGGCTGGGATCGAAGGCGAGCGGGACGAAGCACATGAACCCGCCGGTCTCATCCTGCAGCTCCCGGATGTGGAGCAGGTGGCGGACCTTCTCCTCCTCGGTTTCGATGTGGCCGTACAGCAGCGTGGCGTTGGACCGGATGCCGGCGGCATGGACCGCGCGCGCCACATCGAACCAGCCCTGGTTGTCCAGTTTGGCCCGGAAGAGCTCCTCGTGCACCCGGTCGCTGAAGACCTCGGCTCCGCCCCCGGGGCAGGCGGCGAGGCCGGCCGCCTTCAATTCCGGCATGACCTCCCCCAGGGGGCGCTTGGCCACGCGGGCGATCTGCGCCAGCTCGATCATGGTGAAGGCCTTGAGCTGAGCGTCGGGCCGCGCGGCCTTCACCGCGCGCAAGAGATCCAGATAATATTGATAGGGGAGTTTCGGATTGATCCCGGCCACCATGTGGATCTCGCGGATCGGCTCCCCATCATACTGGGTCACCCGGGCGGCCGCCTGTTCGGGAGTCAGGACATACCCTTTCCCGTCGCCGCTGTTGGGCGCGGCATAGAAGGAGCAGAACTTGCAGAACTTGTTGCAGATGTTGGTGTAGTTGACGTGGAGGTTGCGGACGTAATAGGTGCGGGCACCGCTCCACCGTTCGCGCGCCAGGTTGGCCAGGTACCCCACCGCGGTCAGATCGGGCGTCCGGTAGAGCCGCATCCCGTCCGCGAAATCCAGCCGGCGCCCGTCCAGCACTCTTGCGTGGATCGTCTCCAGCCCCGCCCGGTGGAGCTGGGGCAGCATGCTTCTCATGCCTTCCGCTTTTCCCGCCGCGACCCCCCGGGCCCATCGGTCGGGCCGGCCGTTTGTTGCAGCTCGTCGATGCGCCGCAGGACCGCCGCCGCGTGGGTTTCCTGACGCCGTCGCAGGTCCTGATGATCCTCCACCGAAAGCTTCCCGGACTTGAAGTCGAAGTCCAGTTCTTGGATGGTGGCGTAGATCGTCTCCTTCTCCGCCAGAAGGTCTCTGAGGACGTCGGGGGCCTCGGGGTCCTTGGGCGCGGGTTCCGAGGACCGGCCGGACAACAGGAAGAAGGGGGCCGCCACGAACGCCACGACCAGCACCGCAATTCCCAGCGAGATGACCACCGCCATTCGGCCTCCGTGGATTTAAGCAGGTAACCGCCAAGGCGCCAAGATCGCCATGGCAACACAGTTTAGGAGCCGGCGGGCCCTTCGCGCTCCTGGAGTTCCCGCCGGACCCGGGCGGCGTAGGAAGGATCCACGGGCTGCTCGCTGTCCTCCCGCTGCGCCGTCCAGCGCCTGGTCACGAGGTAGATCCCCCAGGCCCCCGCGGCGATGGCCAGAAACGGCAGTCCCCACACCAGGAGGTTGAACCCGCGCTTCGGGGGAGACAGCAGGACGTATTCGCCGTACCGGCTTACGAAGTAGGCCTGGATCTCCTCGGGGGTCTTCCCTTGCTGCAGGAGTTCCCGCACCAGGTTGCGCATCTCCTTGGCCAAGTCCGACGGGGAGTCCGCCACCGACAGATTCTGACACACCACGCAGCGGAGTTCGGAGGCGACCTCGCGGACCCGCTCCTCCAGGTCGGAGGGCGGGGACCCTGCGCCCGACGCCCCCACAGCCACCCCGGAGATCGCCAGGGCCAGGCTCAGGAGGCCCGCGACCTGCCACCGCCTCCCAAGGAGAGCAGGCACGGTGCTCTCAGCCCGGCCGGCACGACCCAGACGCGACCGCATCTCACTTACCCTTCAGGAGGGCCTGCACCTGCGCCTCCACCAGCGCCGGCGTGATCGCCCCCACGTGCTTGTAGGTGATCCGTCCCTCCCGATCGATGAAGAACGTCTCCGGGATGCCGTAGACCCCGTAGTCAATGGAGATTTTGCTCCCCGGATCGGGGCCGTTGGGGAACGTGAAATCGAACCGCCGCATGAACTCGCGGGCGTTGGCCTCCTTGTCCTGCACGTCCACGCCCACCACCATGACCCCCTGGTCCTTGTACTTCCGCCAGGTGGCCTCCAGGAGCGGCGCCTCCTCGTAGCAGGCGGGATAGCACCACGAGGCCCAAAAGTTCAAGAGCACCGGCTTGCCCTTCAGCCCCTCCAGGGACAACTCCCCCCCGTCGAAGACAGCCATCCGAAAACCGGGCGCCGGCTGTCGCAGCAGGGGGGAGGGGATGGCCCGGGGATCGGTCCGGAATCCATACGCCAGCAGGATGATCACGGGCACGCAGGCCAGGGGGATCAATGCTTTCTTCCAGGACATGAGACACTCCGCGCGGTCCCGCAACGGCGCGGGATCAGGCCGCCTGCGCCCTGGCCCGGACGCTGAGCATGGCCAGGCGCCGCTCCGGTAACACCGCCACGATCACCCCCAGCAGGATCACGCCCCCCCCGATCCAGATCCAGGAGATCATGGGGTTGATCATGGCCTTGATAGTGGCGGAACTGCCGTCCCGCTCGAAGGCCGAGAGGATGACGTACAGGTCCTCGTTCCAATGGTAGCGGGCGTCCACGCTGCCGAACGGTGTTTGTTGGTTCGGGTAGAAGCGCTGCCCCGGCGTCAGCTCGTGGAGGGGCTTCCCGTCCTTAAAGGCCATGACGGTGGCCCAGACCAGGATATGGGTCGGCCGCTCCCCGGCGGCGAGCCCGTCAAAGCGGAGGCTGTAGGGCCCGACGCTCAGACTTTCCCCCTGCTTCAAGGTCTGTTCCCGCTCCACCTTGTACACCGACGAGACGGCGATGCCGACGATAGCCACCACCACGCCCAGATGGACGATCAGCCCCCCGTACCGCCTGCGCCCCTTGAGCAGCAAGGTGGTGAAGGCCTCCAGGATTCCCTCGCCCGTCGCTTTGGCCCGGGTCCGGGTGGCCACCACGAACTCGAAGACGATGGTCCCCAGGACGAAGAGGCAGAGCAGGAAGGCCAGGAGAACCTCCGCTTGGCGCACACCGAAGGCAAACAGGATCCCCGCCCCCGCGACGGCCGCCAGGGACGGCCATAGGAAGTTCCGCTTGAGGTTATTCAGCGAGGCCCGACCCCAGGCGATGAGGGGACCGACCCCCATGAGCAGGAGCAGGGCCATGCCCAGGGGGACGCTCACCCGGTTGAAATAGGGCGTGCCCACGCTCATCTTGGTCCCCCGGATCGCCTCCGCCAGGAGGGGGAAGATGGTCCCCAGGAACACCGTGAAGCAGATCCCCACCAGGACCAGGTTGTTCAACAAAAAGGCGCTCTCCCGCGAGACGATGGAGTCCAGCTCCCCATGGCCCTTCAGCCG
>JACQVO010000016.1 GCA_016209725.1 Candidatus Methylomirabilota bacterium
CGGCTGCCACCCAGCGCGACAGTTGCCGGCGCACGTCTCGGATGTCTACCTCGCCGGCCAACAGCAAGCCGGTTTCAAAGACCGGCTCATCCGCCACCAACTCGACCAGACGCCTGAATTCCATGCAGAGAAGATACCACAGATGGTAATATACTGCAACGAATTATCCAGGATCAAAGATTGGGCGCCCATCAGATGGCTGGACCCCCACCAAGCGACAGGAGCCCCAGGGGCACGGCCGAGCGTGGATGTCTGGGCGGTACCCGGCTCTCAACTCTCCACCCGCTGGATCCAGCCGATACCAAAACACACGAACGCGGCGCCGAGGAGTTGCACCGGGGCCAGGTGTTCGCTGAAAACCAGCCAACCCAGGAAGGCGGCGGTCACGACCTCCCAGGTGGCGATGATGCTCGCCTGGCTTGCCGGCAGATCGCGGAGACCCAGGGTGTACAGGGCGTAGCCCCCCAGGCTCGGGATCAGCGCCAGGCCCAGGATCCAGAGCCAGGCCACGGCGGGGTATCGGATCGCCGGCAGCAGTCGTGGTCCGCTCATCAGGGCCAGGAACAGCCCGCCGGCGGCGAAGGCGTAGAGGACCACCGTCCAGGGCGCGTACCGGGCCAGGGCGCGCTTGCCGAAGATGCTGTAGGTCGCCATGCTGAGACCGGAAAGGAGCCCGAACAGAATCCCGCGCAGATTGAGCCGGAGCCAGTCCGCCTGGTGCACCTGGGCGACGAGGGCCGATCCGAACAACGTGACGGCGATGGCCACCAGCTTCGTGGCTGTGAGCCGCTCTCGCAGGAACACGGCAGAGAGGAGCGCCACGAAGGCCGGGTAGGTGTAAAGCAGGGTGATGGCGACGGCCAGGGTCGTGAACTTGACGGCCGAGAAATACGCCCAGAAATTTAGGGTGACGCCGATAAAGCCGTACAGGGCGAAGAAGGGCAGATCGCGGGGGCGAATGCGGAGGAGGTGCGGTCGAAAGATGGCGAGAAGGCCGGCCAGCGCCATCGCGCCGATGAGGGCCCGCCAGGTGACGACGGCCATCGGGTTTCCCTCGTACCGGTAGATGGCCCGCCCCCACGCGCCCATGGAGCCCAGGAGCGTCGCCCCGGCCAGAACGGTCAAGACTGCGCGGGTTTCTTTCAGCATGACCGACTCGGTGCCGAAAAGCGTTCGGCTGTTCGACCGTTCGGCAGTTCGGCTGTACGAGTCCGATTTGAACCGCCGAACAGCCGTACAGCCGAACAGCCGAACGTAGTCTGGGTGTTTCAGCCTCCCAGATACGCGCTCTTCACCTTGGGGTCGGCGGCGAGGTCCGCCGCGGAGCCGCTCAGGGTGATGGACCCGGTCTCCAGGACGTAGCCGCGCGTGGCCACGGAGAGCGCCATGCGGGCGTTCTGCTCCACCAAGAGGATCGTGGCGCCCTGCCGGTGCAGCTCCTTGATCGTCCGGAAGGTCTGCTCAACCAGCGTCGGCATCAGCCCGAGGGAGACCTCGTCCAGCAGGAGGAGCCGCGGCCGTCCCACCAGGGCGCGGGCGATGGCCAACATCTGCTGCTCACCGCCGGAGAGGGTCTTCCCCCGTTGCCGCGCCCGCTCCCGGAGCCTGGGGAACACGGCGTACGCACGCTCCAGCCCTGCAGCCGCCTCTCCGGCGTCCCGGAGGGCATAGGCCCCCAGACGCAGGTTTTCCTCGACGGTGAGATCCGGGAGGATCCGCCGACCCTCCGGGACCAGGCCGATCCCGCGACGCGCCCGGAGGTACCCTGGCTCGGCCGTGATGTCCTTGCCCTCGAACAGGATCTGCCCGGCACGCGGCCGCGACAGGCCCATGATGGAGCGCAGCGTGGTCGTCTTCCCCGCGCCGTTGGCCCCGATGATGGTGACCAGATCGCCCTCGCCGACGTCAAAGCTGACCCCGCGGACTGCGGCGAACTCGCCGTAGGTCACCTCGAGATTGTGGACTTCAAGCATCTCTGCCACCGATCAGCGCGTATGGCGAATGGCCTATGGCGTATAGACAAACCGCACAACAGCCAGTGAGATTCCGATACCATAAGCCATACGCCATGTGCTATACGCCGGTCTTACCAAGATAGGCCTCAATCACTTGCGAGTTCTTCTGGATAGCGGCGGGATCCCCTTCGGCGATCCCGACGCCGTGGTCCAGGACCACCAGGCGCCGGCACACGCCCATGACGATGGGCATGTTGTGCTCGATGAGGACGACGGTGATCCCCTCCTGGTTCAGGCGACGGATCAGGTCCAGGAGCTGCTGGGATTCCTCGTGCCGCAGGCCTCCCGATGGCTCGTCGAGGAGGAGGACCGACGGGTCGAGCGCGAGTGCCCGCGCGATCTCCAGGCGCTTCTTGAGGCCGAGGGGGAGGGTGCCGGCCTGGCGCTCGTGACCGGCCGGCATGCCCACGCGCTCCAGTGCCGCGCGGGCGGCCTCCAGGCTGGCCCGGGTGCGGAAGGCCCCGGTGGAGGCCGCCAGGCGCGGATAGTACCGGTGGCCATAGGCCACCAGGACGTTGTCGGTGAGGGAGAGCGCCGGGAACGGGCGCACGATCTGAAAGGTGCGGGCGATGCCGCGGCGGGCGATGTGGTGCGGTTTCCTTCCCTGGATGGCCTCCCCGCGGAAGCGGATGGTTCCCCGGTCCGGCGGGAGCATCCCGCTGATGCAGTTGAACAGGGTGGTCTTGCCTGCCCCGTTGGGGCCGATGATGCCGAGGATCTCCCCCTCGCGCACCTGGAGAGTGACGTCCTGGAGCGCGGTGACCCCGTCGAATTCCTTCGTCAGATGTTCTATCTCCAGAAGAGTCATCCCTCAACCTATCGCGGGCGACCGACAATTGAAAACCGACAACGGACAACCGACAACCGAACAATTGAAATTGTCGGTTGTCGGTTTTCAATTTTTCATTGACGCAGCCTGCTGGCGCAAAATGTGCCACCCACGGACGAGTAGGCTGCGCTCTCCAAGGATACCGTCGGGCTGGTACCGCATCAGCAGGAGCAAGAGGACGCCGTAGAGCAGGGTCCGGTACTCCATGGCCGGTCGGGAGATCTCAGGCAGCGCCCCCAGCACGATGGCCCCCACGATGGGGCCGCGCAGCGTCCCGATCCCGCCGAAGACGACCATGGAGAGGATAACGATGGACTGGCCAAAGCCGAAGTTGACGGGCATGATGAAGGTCAGGAAATGGGCGTAC
>JACQVO010000008.1 GCA_016209725.1 Candidatus Methylomirabilota bacterium
CATCGGGGTCCACACCCCCATCGAATGGGCCCGGCTGCAGCACGTTGTCATCGATGTTCGCGCTGTTCATGTCAGCGTACACATGGTTGTTGCTCAACGCAAATACATTCGTGCCATCCTTGACTCTGGCGGCGATGGTCCCGGCGGTGATGTCCGGGTGGCCGGTGGAAATGCCGATGGGGACAGGGCGTGGAAACCTGGCAGTCCGGTCCACACGGGGGGTGACCGCTTCAGGGGTTTTTCGAAGAGCGAAGATCTCCCCTGTCTCCTCAACCTCAACCGGGATGCCGTCCAGGGCCGCAGGGTGCCGGCCGATCCGGGCATTCTTCACGAAGATCTTGACTACCTCACGGCCATTGGCTCCGACCCCGACTGCCGTGCCCACCACGTTCGGGTCCAGCATCACCGAGTTCGAGTGCCGTCCTTGCGCCCTGATGGCGGCGCGCAGCCGGGTTCTTGGGATTTCCTGGTCTTCGAACTGCTCCGCCAAGGCACCAACAGGCACGAGGAGCAGAAGCATGACCACGGCGAAGAGTTTCATTCCGCCCTTCATTTGACTTCCCCCCCCTGATTGACCGGCTGGGAACAGTAAGCCCAGCGACGGGATCCCCGCATAACCGCTGCAACGGACTCGCTGTCTGATCGAGTGATGCAACACTCGTCCGAGGCTGTATGTCCCCCCAAATTGTAAGAGTAAGGATTGCTTACGGCGGCAGGCATGTCAAGGACGAAAATCTCACTGCGGGGTGCGACGACCCCGGCAGTTCCCATGGTCTCCATCACCGCTTCGGCCCAGGAGGATCGAGGATCGCCCGACGGAGTTCCCGCTCCACATCCGCATCCCCATAGACGATCCGGTAGAGTGCCCCCAAGAGCGGGAGTTTCTGAATGCGCCGCTGGCGGGCAAAGGTGTGGCCCATCCGGATGGCGGCATACCCCTCGGTCAGCTCGTCCCTGGCAGATAACTGCGCGACCACCTCGCCGGTCGCCATCCCGGCCCCCCGCAGTTCGCCGAAGGTGCGATTGCGCCCCGCCACGCCGGTGACGAAGAGATCCCCCACCGCGCCCAGGCCGGTCAGGGTGGCGGGATCGCCCTGGACCGCCCGCATCAGGATCCCGATCTCTTGGATCGCCTCCGCGAAGAGGGCGGCCTTCGTGTTGTAGATTGCCTCCCACCGCCCGGCCTTCACCAGGCCGTCGCACAATCCGATGGCAATGGCGTAAGCGTTCTTGAAGGCCGAGCAGATCTCCAGGCCCCGGACGTCCGCAGTTTCCCGGATCAAGTAGTACGGCGTCTCGAACAGCCTGCGCGCCAAGCGCCGCGCTCCCAGGTCATAAGAGGCGTAATGAACGGCGGTGGGAACGCGCCGCGCCAGCTCCAACGCCTTGGATGGGCCGCCCACCAGGACGAAGCGGAAGGCGCGGCGCAGGGAGGGAGGCAGACGTTCCTTCACCGTCACGGAGATCGTGTCCACGCGGCCGGTCCGGCGCCGGAGCAGCCCCTTCGACACGCTCATCATCGGGATCCCCGGAGGAAGATGCGGGAGCAGGCGCGCCAGGACCGGCAGCGTCCCCTCGGAGGTGACGGCGTTGACGATCAGGTCTGCGCCGTTGAGGGCCTCGACCAGCTCCGTGTGCGGATGCACGCGGACGCTTGGCGGCAGGCACATGCGGAGCTTGGGATGGGGCTCACCCCGCTTGACGGCCTCCACCAGATGGTCGTCCAGCCAGGTCCCCCACAGCGCCACCCGGTGGCCGTTGTCCGTGGCCGGGATCGTCAGGGCGCTCCCCATGAACCCGGCGCCCAGGATCGTGATGTTCGCCACGTTTCCCTCAGGACTTCAATGCCCCCGCCGTGATCCCCTGCACCAGCACCCGCTGGATCAGCATGAAGATCAGGACGACGGGCAAGGTGGTCAGCACCCCGCTGGCCATGATCCCGCCCCAGTTGGTCTGTCCGAAGAAGGTCAACAACTCCGACAGACTCAACTGGATCGTCTTCGCCCGCTCGGAGCTGGTGAGGATCAAGGCGTACTGATAATCGTTCCAGGCCACGACGAAGGCGTAGAGAGAGGTGGCGGCGAGCCCGGGAAGGGTGAGGGGCAGCAATACCCGGGCAAACGCCCCCACCGGGCTGCATCCATCCACCAGGGCGGCCTCCTCCAGTTCGCGGGGAAGGCTCCTGAAGAATCCGGCCATCAACCAGATGCAAATCGGCAGGGTGAGCGACATGTAGACCAGGACCAGCCCTGGGATCGTGTTCAGGAGCCTCAACGTCGAGAGGATCCGGTAGAACGGGATCATCACCGGAGGCCCCTGAAACATGGGCGAGAGGAGCAGCGCCAGCGCCAACACTCGACGCCCGGGAAAGGCATATCGCGCCATGGCGTAGCCGCCCATGGCGCCCAGGACGGCGGTGATGGAGGCCGTGAGTCCGGCGGCCAGCACCGTGTTCCAGAAGAACACTCCGAGGTTCCCGCCCGTCGGTCCCAGCGCCCAGGCATAATTCCTCAACGTGGTCCCCCGCAGGCTCCAGCTTGGCGTCCGCGTGAAGATCTCGGTGGACAGCTTGAAGGAGCTGACCACCAGCCAGGCATAGGGAGAGAGCGTGAAGGCCATGACCAGGGCGAGGGCCGCATAGAGCCCGAGCCGGCGCGCAACCCTGCGGCTCACGGCTCACGCTCCTCCAGGCGTAACGTCCGGCCGTAGATGATGCAGACGATCAGGATCACGAAGATCGAGAGCGTCGCCACGGCGGCCCCGGATCCGAGCTGAAAGAACACGAAGCCCTTGGTATAGACATACGTGGCCAGGACGCTCGTGGCATAAGCCGGGCCGCCCTCCGTGAGGACCCAGATCATCTGGAAGTTGTTCCAGGTGAGGACCAGCGCCACCAGCGTGACGATGGCCGCCACCGGCTTCAGGAGGGGGAGGGTGATGAACCACAGTCGGCGAAACCCGCTGGCCCCGTCCACGTCCGCCGCCTCGTACACGTCCTGGGGGATGGTCTGGAGGCCGGCCAGGAGCATCAGGCACATGTAGGGGTACCCCTTCCACAGACTGGCCAGGAGCAGCGCCGGCCAGACGGTCGCATCCTCTCCCAGCC
>JACQVO010000141.1 GCA_016209725.1 Candidatus Methylomirabilota bacterium
CGGACCACTTGAGCCCCGTGTCCTTGTCGGGCGTGATGTTCGGCACCGGATCACCGTCGGGGCCCTTGGGGCTGCCGGCCAGGAAGCGCGAATTGTCCGTGGCCTGGGTGACGCCCCGCGGGGTATGGCATTCTCCGCAGTGGCCCACGGCCCGGACCAGATACTCGCCGCGGGCCGGCCCGGAGGTGGGCGGCGTCGGTGGCGGCGTCTCCTTCGGGGCGAAGGCGGCCAGCCAGGCCGGCAGGAACACGCTTTCGAAGAGAGGCACCGTGATCTTCTTGGGCTGATTAGACCGGTTCACAGAGGGCACGGTCCGGAGATAGGCCACCAGGGCCCGCAGGTCCTCTGCGGCCATCCCGTTGAACACTGTGTAGGGATGGACCGGGATGAGGCGTTCACCATTTGGCCGGCGACCCAGGCGGATGGCAGTGATGATCTGCTCGTCGGTCCACGCGCCGATTCCGGTCTGGCGGTCGGGGGTGATATTCGTGGAATACACGGTTCCGAATGGCCCATCGTACTGGCGCCCGCCGGCGTTCAAGGCTCCCTTCGGCTCTGTGTGGCAACCGCACCCGCCCGCCGCGCCAAAGATGTATCTCCCCTGCGCCACGAGGTCCGGCAGCGCGGCAGAACCAGCGATGGATGGAAGAAACAGGATCGCTCCGAAGAGCGAAATCATCCCTCCGATGTAAGCGTGCCCTAGCTGGGCCAGGATAAACGGGTAGAGTCTCATGGCGGTTTGTATAAATAACACCCCTGAGGCGGGAATGGTTCCAGGGCGAAACACCATAGCATGCTAAGGTGAGCCCGCAAATATGAGCCGGACGCCCTGCTAGGAGCAGAGGGCGGGAGTGCCGCCGGGCGCGCCCGCCCGGGTCTGGGCTCGGGCCGGATCGGACCATTTCAAATCCGACCCTCGGGATGTACAATGGGCAGGCCAGGGCCTGGCGTCAACGTGGGGAGGGGACGCGATTGCGCCCAGCACGGCTCTCCCCTGTGCCGGCGAGGCGGAATCCTTGGCTCTTCCCCGAGAGAGCATCTCTTGGATGGACACCCTGCCGAGAGCAGCCGAATCGCAGATCGAGACGCCGAGGTTGACCCAACGGATCAAAGCCCACGGGACCGGGCTGGGCTTTGACCTGGTGGGAGTCTCGCCGGTGCGGGATCCAATGCACAGCGAGTCGTTCGCGGAATGGCTCCGCCGCGGCTATCACGGCGAGATGGGGTATATGCCGCGGACCGCCGAGAAGCGGATGCACCCTGGGGAATTCCTGCCCTGGGCCCGATCCATCGTGTCGGTGGCAGTGAACTACGGCACCCCCCATAGCCGGGCGGCAGAGGCAGGGGGGATCCGCGGCTGGATCTCCCGCTATGCCTGGGGGGATGATTATCACGACGTGATGCAGGCCAAGCTGGAGCGGTTGTTGGAGCACGTGCGCCGGGAGGCGGGGCGTGAGATCCAGGGACGGATCTTCGTCGACTCGGGTCCCGTCATGGACCGCGAGGCGGGCGCCCGGGCCGGCATTGGCTGGTACGGCAAGAATACAAACCTCCTTTCCATGACGATCGGCTCGTTCTTCTTCCTGGGGGAACTGTTTCTCAGCCTGGACCTGGAGTATGACCAGCCGATCCGGGATCGCTGCGGCCAGTGCCGCCTGTGCCTCGACGCATGCCCGACCAATGCCTTCGTGGGGCCCTACGTCCTGGATGCGCGCAAGTGCATCTCGTATCTGACGATCGAGCTGAAGGGGAGTATTCCGAGGGACCTGCGCCCGCTCATGGGGACCCACATCTTCGGCTGCGACATCTGTCAGGATGTCTGCCCCTACAACACAACCGTGAAGTCGACGAAGGAGCAGGCCCTCCATCCCCGCCAGGGCCTGCACGCGCCGGAGCTCCTCCCCCTGCTGTCTCTCACCGAGGCGGCATTCAAAGCGAGATTCGCGGGGAGCCCGATCCTCCGGGCCAAGCGCCGTGGCTTCCTCCGAAATGTCTGCGTCGCCCTGGGGAATCTGAGGCGTCGGGAGGCCGTGCCCGCGCTGGTCGCTGCGCTGGAGACGGACCCCGACGCCCTCGTGCGCGGCCATGCCGCCTGGGCCCTGGGGCGGATCGGGACCCATGAGGCCGGGGAGGCGCTCCGTGAGGCCCGCGCCAAGGAGACGGACCCGGCCGTCCTCGAGGAAATTCGCCTCGCGATGCTCGACCCTGAGGAGGGATCATGAAGACCGAACTCGGCGAGATGCGGGTGATAGACGCCCACGCCCATTTCTTCTCCTACCCGTTCATCATGCAGTTCGTGGAGGCCCTCCGGCCCGACCTGCCGAAGGATGATCCGTACCGGGGGTTAGCGGAACGGCTGGGGTGGGAGCTGCCCACGCCGGATCACGCCGCCTTGGGCCGGCGCTGGGTGCAGGAGATGGACAAGCATGGCCTGGATCGCATGGTCCTCATGGCCAGCCTGCCGGGGGACGAAGGCTCCGTTCTGGCGGCGGCGCGCGCGTTCTCGGAGCGAATCATCGGGTATTTCATGCTCGACCCGACCACACCCGATGCGGTGGAGCGGACGGCGAGGGCGCTGGCGGAGGGGCTGCGGGGCGTCTGCCTGTTCCCGGCAATGCATCACTTCCACGTCTGGGAGAAGGCATGCTACCCGCTGTACGAGGCGGCGCAGGCTGCCGGGGCGATCGTCTTCATCCACTTCGGCATCCTGAAGATCGGGGTCCGGGACAAGCTGGGGCTCCCCAGCCGATTCGATATGCGCTTCTCCAACCCCATCGACCTCCACCGGGTTGCCAAGGACTTCCCCGCAGTGACCTTCGTGATGCCCCACTTCGGCTGCGGCTTCCTGCGGGAGGCGCTGATCGTGGGCGACCAGTGCGCCAACGTCTGCGTGGATACCTCCAGCTCCAACGCCTGGGTGAAGACGATGCCGAATCCGCTGAGCCTGGCGGACGTCTTCCGGGCGGCACTGCGGGTGTTCGGGCCGGAGCGGATCCTCTTCGGGACGGACTCGACGTTCCTCCCGCGGGGGTGGCGCCGGGATATCTTCGATGGCCAGGTGCAGGTCCTGAAGGCGTTGGAAGTCCCGACGCAGGAGGCGCGACTGATCTTCGGCGGGAACCTGGTTCGCCTGCTGAGGTTGTGAGGCGGGGGATTCGGATTATCCGCAGATTGCGCAGATTTCCTGGGGAAACACAACGGCCCGATCGCGTGATGGATCGGGCCGCGTCACTTCGATGTCATGGAGAAGTCCTGCGGCGAGGGGGGTCCGTCAGGCCATTTCGATCAAAAGATCGTCATCCTCGACCTTGACGAGATACGTGAGGGCGCGGAGGTCGGGATCCAGCCCGCAGTTCCCGGTCTTGAGGTGGAAGTCATACCCATGCCACGGGCAGATGATCTGTAATCCCTCAATGACACCGTCGGCGAGCGGCCCGCCTTCATGCGGGCAGGCGGCCTCCAGGGCGTAGTAGCGTCCCCCGACGAAAAACAGGGCGATCCGCTGACCATTCACCTGGATCACCTTGGCCTGGCCCTCAGCCAGATCCCCCAGTCTCCCCACCTTCACGAATTTCGCCATGCGCAGAGCCGTTCGGGGCGCGGGGTCAGGCAACCTCGATGAAGAGGTCATCCCCCTGGGTTTTGACGATGTAGGTCACGACCCGAAGATCGGGGTCCACGGAGCACTCGCCGGTCTTGACGTTGAAGTCGAAGCTATGCCAAGGACAGATGATCATGTCGCCGTCCACCTCACCCACCTTGATCAGCCGGGCCATGTTCTGCAAGACTCCAGCTCTGCCGAGGACACGGGAGTTCTCTCCTGCGGGTGAAACGGTATCACAGGTTTTTTTGGATGGCAATACCAGAAGAATGGTTTACCGGAGCAGGGATTCCAAGCGCTCCTTGGCCTGGCGCGCGCGTTCGATGTGGTGGCCGCAGATCTGGATGATCTCGTTCCGCAGCGTCGGTCGCAGCGTCATCATGAAATTGATGAGGCCGCCCAGCGCCTCGTCCAGTGCCTCGACTGCGGTTTGGAGTTCCTCCCGTGCCTTGGCATCCATTGGACCTCTCCTGGAAGGGAAATGAGGTGCCATGCGGGTCAGGTGAGTAGTCGCAGCGGGATCTCGCTACCCGTCGCGCTCGCGCACTTGAGCCATGACCCGCAAGAGCTCGGCCTGTGTCTTGGCCTGGGTCTCGGCAAGCCACCGGGTCACTTCGAGCCAGCGGGCCATGACCTCGCCGTTCGCCTTGAGCCACTGCTCGGCGAGCGCGAGAACCCCGCCAGGCGATTGCGCGGGCGATCCTGGCGCCTTCAATCGGTCCAGGGCCTGTGTCGTCTGGTCTTCGAAATCAGTCATGGCGATGCCGAATACCTTCAGGAGCCTGCGTGTTGCATCCTCCGGCATGGGTTGTCTCCTCCTCCTGGGATCGGCCCCCGTCGGATCGTTGGGGGCGGGATTTTTCCGTGACAAGGTCGGGGTGCGCCGCTATAGTTGCGCCCGCCCATCCGGACGACGGGTGGTGTATTCTATCATATCGGACGGGGGCGAGGGCGAATCGCTCGAACGGGCCGTGTCCCCGATTTCCGCTGAGGTCCCGAGGTCTGGCAATGAAGGAGTTCAGCGTCCGGACGAAGAAGAAGCAGGACATGGTGGACATCACCGGTCAGGTAACGGACCTGGTGAAACACTCCGGGGTCAGCGACGGCGTCTGCCTGGTGTACGTCCCGCACGCCACGGCGGCGGTGGTCATCAACGAGAACGCCGATCCGAACGTGTGCCAGGACATCCTGGATGCCCTGGCTCGGTTGGTTCCCGAGGGCGGGTGGCGGCACGACCGCATTGATGACAACGCCGCCGCCCACATCAAGGCGACGATCCTGGGGCCCAGCGAGGCCGTGCCCGTCCGGGGTGGCCGTCTTCGGCTGGGCACCTGGCAGAGCCTGATGCTGGTGGAGTTGGACGGTCCCCGGGATCGCACGGTGATCGTCGATGTTCGATGAGAACCTGACGGAGACGACCCGCATGCAGTCGGGGGAGCTCTCATGACCGCCGGGCAGGCGCTCATCCTGGGCCTCGTGCAGGGCCTCACCGAGTTTCTGCCGATCAGCAGCATCGCCCACCTCCGGGTGGTTCCGTCCCTGGTGGGGTGGCCGGATCCGGGTGCCGCCTTCTCGGCGGTCATCCAACTCGGCACCCTGGCGGCGGTCCTCGTGTACTTCGCGAATGACATGCGAACCATGGGTCGGGCGGTGCTTCGGGGCCTGGCCGACGGCCGACCGTGGGCAAGGCACGAGGCGCGGCTGGCTTGGTTCATCCTGATCGGCACGATTCCCATCGCCGTATGCGGCGTGGCGTTCAAGGGGTACATCGTGGGAGAGTGGCGGTCCCTGTATGTCATCTCGGGCAGCCTGATCGTCTTGGGGATTCTCCTCTGGGTTGCAGAGAAAACGGCAGCCTTCCGGCGCGAGGTCAAGCACATCGGCTGGGTGGACAGCCAACTCATCGGCCTGGCCCAGGCGCTGGCGCTGATTCCAGGGTCGTCCCGATCCGGGACCACGATGACCGCCGCCATGTTCCTGGGCCTCACGCGAGAGGCTGCCGCGCGTTTCTCCTTCCTCTTGGGCATCCCGGCCATCGGTGCGGCCGGGCTGTTCGAGTTCCGCGATCTTCTGAAACACGGCGTGGGAGATGCCGGACTTTCCAGCCTGATGATCGCCACTCTGATCTCCGCCGTCAGCGGCTATCTGGCGATTGACCTCCTCCTGCGGTACCTCCGCACCCGGACGACCCTCGTGTTCGTCTGGTACCGGATCGGCCTCGGCCTGTTGTTGCTCTTGCTCCTGGCAGCCGGCGTCCTCCAGCCCCTCGGATGATCCACTGGCACAAGGACTGGCTTGTGATGGAGGGCGGAATTCTCTTGACGAGAATTCCGGTCAAGGATAAGATTCGCCCACATTCAGGAGAAAGATGGTACGCATGCACCTCTTAACTGTGTCCGGGTATAAGCGCAGCGTCGTCGTAGCCGTGGTACGCGTCTGCCCTCGGGCGGGCGGCGTCTGATGCGACGGCGCCGCTAGAGCATCTTCGCCACGGGGGCAGCGAGTCCCCGTGGCGTTCTTTTTTGAAGGGGCCGCGGGGATTCTTCAAACCCGCGGCCCGTTGTTTTTCCGGGCCGCTCCGGAGGGGAACCCCCAATGCAGGCCCGGGTTGCCCAGGGGAAGGACCCCTGGACGGGTGAGAAGAAGCCCTGAATTCTCTCGCCTGCAGCGTGACTGTGCCTTCACGCGGGATCGGGTTTTCGGAGGGTGCCATGACGAAGATACTCCTGATCGGTGCCGGGCAGGCGGGGACGGGCTTGCTGGAGATGTTCCAGGAGGATCCGTCGATCACCATCGTGGGAGTTGTGGATATCAAGGAGGATGCGCCCGGCCTCCTGATGGCCCGCCGGCTTCGCATCCCCACAGGGCATGACTTCAAGGAATTCATCCGGAACCCGGAGATTGACCTGATCATTGACGTGACAGGGAATTCCGAAGTGGACCGGATGCTGTGGCAGCTCAAGGCGGAGCGGGCCGAGGTGATGGGAGGCCGTGGCGCGAAGTTTCTCTGGGATCTCATGGAGGAGCGGCGCCGGAAGCAGGAATTGGAGGGGCAATACAAGCTGGCACTGCGGGAACTCCGGTCGCTCTCGGACACGGAACTGATCCTCGGCGGGACGCCCGCCATGAAGGAGATCGGCGTCCTGATCACGAAGGTCGCGCCCACGCCGACTACCGTCCTCATCCGCGGGGAGAGCGGCACCGGAAAAGAGGTCGTGGCCCGCGCCATTCACCGCCACAGTCACGTGCGGGACAAGCCCCTGGTTACGGTGAACTGCACCGCCCTGTCCCCGACCTTGATGGAAAGTGAGCTGTTCGGCCACCGGAAGGGGGCGTTCACGGGCGCCTTCAAGGACAAGATCGGCCTGTTCGAGAAGGCGGCCGGGGGAACCATCTTCCTCGACGAGATCGGGGACATGAGTCTGGAAATGCAGGCCAAGCTCCTCCGGGTCCTCCAGGCGGGGGAGATCAAACCGGTGGGAGATGTGGCGACCAGGCAAGTGCAGGTCCGTGTCATCGCTGCCACCAACCGGGATCTGGAGGGGGCCATCCGGCGCCGCGAGTTTCGGTCGGATCTCTTCTATCGGTTCAACACGTTCACGATCACCTTGCCCCCCCTTCGGGAACGGGCCGAGGACATTCCCATCCTGGCGGCGCATTTCCTCCGCAAGGCCGAAGCCAAGGTGAACAAGAAGGTGGAGCGGGCCTCACCTGACGCGATCCGGTGTCTGAAGAACTACTCCTGGCCGGGGAATCTCCGTGAATTGGAGAACACCATCGAGCGCGGCGTCGTCCTCGCGCCGAGTGGGCAGATGGAGGTTGAACACCTGCCCCTGCACATCCAGAGCGCCGGGCCGAAGGTCGATCACGCGGATGGCTTCTCCCGCGCCAAGGGCCGGATGATCGACGCCTTTGAGCGAGACGTCCTGTCGCGCTATCTGGCACAGGCCAATGGGAACATCTCTCAGGCCGCGGCAATGGCGCGCATGACTCGACGGACGTTTCATCGGCTGATTCTGAAGCATCGGATCTCTCCGCGGGGGTTTCGGGCGAGATCTGGTGTGACGCCAACTTCTCACTGAGATGTGACAGATCCATCACAGTCATGCAATTTACTGGAAACACGCAATCAATATTGCCATCACGTCGCATGCGAAATAATCCGGGAGAGGATTATGTGACACACATGTCACTCTTTGAGAGCAATCTTCCAAGGTCGAATAGGCGAGTTATTGAAGGCAGGAATGACTGGAACTGCTTGTGATTGCTGGATGAATCGACACAAAGACTACCATGTCCATCTGGTATGGAACTGTCCTTGCAAAACAGTGTTTCGAGCTTCAAACGCCCAGAAGACGTTCGGGCTCGGCTCTCGGGTGAATACGGAGGAAGGGTGGGGCCGCACGTACTTCGTGCCCCGAGAGGGCGGAGCCGGCTGAGGCATTCGCCCTGAGGAGGGACGAACCATGTTGGCGGAACGAAGTCGGGATTCCCACGATCCACGGACATGCCAGGACTGCTCAGGAATCGGCCGAGCCTGGATCGAGGGACTCCTCCAGGATTGTCCCGAGTGCGGGGGGTCGGGCTGGGAAACCGCGCTCGGCATTCCACCCCGGTGGGGGATCGCGGCGACCTTTCCCAGACCCGGCGAGGGCCGGGCACGCCGGGAGGGTCGCGCATGAACATCGTTTCGGACCACGCGCGGGGGAGTTCGCTCTTGGAGGGGGCGGGGCGCGATGGAGGGGGTGCCCGCCTCGTGGCCCGCACGCTCTTCCGGGAGATGCAGCGCTCGGGGTTCACCCGTGGCCAGGTCCTGGCGGTGGCCGACGAACTCCTGGGGTGCCTGTGCGCCACGGCCGGCTCGCGCGAGCAGCCGACCGCGCCGCCGGAGTCTTGGGAGCCGGACGGGACCGGAGATTGAGGGATTCGCCGTTGTCCCCGGAGAGCCGGCGGAGATCGGTTCTCCGCAACCCGTAAGCCAAGACCGGAGGCGAGGCGATGAGTGCTCGCGAGCTGTATGGCCCGGGGGAGATCCCGGAGCTGGGTGTCGTGCCCCGGAAGATGCACGCCTGGGTCATCCGGAAGCACCTCCACGGCCCCCCGCTGGAATCGTTCCGGGCAGAGGTCGTGGACGTGCCCGAGATCGGCGCCGACGAGGTCCTGGTGATGGTCATGGCCTCGGGGGTGAACTACAACGGGGTCTGGGCGGGCCTGGGCGATCCGCTCTCGCCCTGCGACGTCCACGGGCGCGACTACCACATCGCGGGCAGTGACGCCTCGGGCGTGGTCTGGAAGGTGGGGAGCGCTGTCCGGCGGTGGAAGGTGGGCGACGAGGTTGTGGTCCACTGCAATCATACCTGCGGGCAGTGCCACAACTGCAACGGCGGTGATCCCATGCTCTGCCGGGAGCAGAAGATCTGGGGTTACGAGACCGCGGACGGCGCCTTCGCCCAGTTCACCCGCGTCCAGGCGCAACAAATTGTTCCGAAACCGAAGCACCTCACCTGGGAGCAGGCCGGCTGTTACATGCTGGTCCTGGCCACGGCATTCCGGATGCTCTACGGGCATCCGCCCCACACCTTGCAGCCCGCCATGAACGTCCTGGTGTGGGGTGGGGCCGGCGGTCTGGGCTCCATGGCCATCCAGCTCATCCGGGCGGCGGGCGCGAACGCCATCGCCGTGGTCTCCAGCGAAGAGCGGGGGAAGTGGTGTCTGGACATCGGGGCGAAGGCATACATCAACCGGACCCAATTCAAGTGTTGGGGGCCGCTGCCCTCCACCAAGGACCGCGCCGCCTATCGGCAATACCTGCGGCAGGTTCAGCAGTTCGGGCGGGCCGTCTGGGACATCACCGGGAAGAACGTGGATCCCGACATCGTCTTCGAACACCCCGGGGAGCAGACCTTCCCGGTGAGTTGCTACGTCTGCCGCCGTGGGGGCATGGTCGTGTTCTGCGCCGGGACGACCGGGTTCAACCTGACCTTCGACGCCGCCTATGTCTGGATGCGGCAGAAGCGCATCCAGGGCAGCCACTTCGCCACGCTGATGCAGGCGGACGCCGCCAATCACACGGTCATGGATGGACGCGTCCTGCCCTGCATGTCCCAAATCTTCGACTTCGACGGGATCCCGGAGGCGCACGACCTGATGTGGCGGAACGCACACCCGCCGGGGAACATGGCCGTCCTGGTCAACGCGCCGAGCCGTGGATTGCACAACCTGGAGGAGACGCGGGCGCTGGCCCTGAGCGCCTCGCCCGGCTAGAGAGAGGCGGATCTAGCGCGGATAATTCACGAAAGGACCCGTGAATTCTCCGGATCAATGACCAGGGCTGTCGAGAAGGGGGAGGGGCTATGGCAACTGCAGCCGGCATCATCGCAACGGGATCATACCTTCCCGAGGGTGTGATGACCAACCACGACCTCGCCCGAATGGTCGAGACGACCGACGCCTGGATTCAGAGCCGCGTCGGCATCCGGGAGCGGCGCATCGTGGCCAAGGATGAGGCCACGTCGGATCTGGGCGCCCGAGCCGCCCGGCGCGCCCTGGACACGGCGGGGATCAGCGCCGGGGAGGTGGATCTTCTGATCCTGGCGACGTCCTCGCCCGACAGCATCCAGCCGCCGACCGGCTGCCACGTACAGCGGGAGATCGGCGCCTGGCAGGCTGCGGTGGTGGACGTGAACGCGGTCTGCACCGGATTCGTGTACGGCCTCTCCATGGCCGCGGACATGATGCGCGGGAATCCGGGGTATCGCACGGCGTTGGTCGTCGGCGCCGAGACCTACTCGCGCATCCTGAATTGGGAGGACCGGACGACGTGCGTCATCTTCGGCGATGGCGCGGGCGCCGCGGTCCTGCGGCCGGTGGATGAGGGGTACGGGGTGCTGTCCTCGTACCTCCGCGCCGACGGCAGGAAACACAAGACCATCTGCGTCCCCGGGGGCGGCTCGCGGATGCCCGCCTCGAACGAAGTACTGATCAAGCGCCTGGACAAGTTCCACATGAACGGCCGGGAGGTCTGGGACTTCGTCATCGAGGCCTTCCCGCAGGCGGTCCGTGAGGCCGTGCGGGCGGCCGGCTTCACCCTGAACGATGTGGACCTCTTGATCTCGCACCAGGCCAATGGACTCTTGATCCGGGCCTGCATGGAACGCCTGGGCCTGTCCATGGACAAGACATATCTGACGGTGGAACGCTACGGAAACACCTCAGCGGCCTCGGTGCCCATCACGCTGGACGAGGCGACGCACGCCGGCCGGCTGCGACGCGGCGACGTGGTGGTCCTGGTCGCATTCGGCGGGGGTCTTACCTGGGGGGCCACGGTCATGCGATGGGCCGGGACGCCGGCGGATGGCCTCGGGCAGGAGCCGGCCGTCGCCGCGGGGGCTGCCGCGACGGCATAACAGGAACCGCCGAATGTCGAAAGGGAATGTCGAATGTCGAATTGGGAAGATGACTCAGAGAGCGAACCATGCTGACGGACGCACACGAGGCCATTCGGAAGGCGGTGCGGGACTTCGCCGCCAAGCAGGTGGCGCCCATCGCCGATCGTCACGACCGGGAAAACCTGGAGATCCCGACGGACATCCTCAAGGGGATGGCCGAGCTGGGGTACTTCGGCCTCACCATCCCGGAGGAGTATGGCGGCCTGGGCCTGGACTACGCCAGCATGGCCATCGTCGCCGAGGAGCTGTCGCGGGCGTGGCTGAGCGTCGGCTCCGTCATGACCCGGAACCTGATCACCGGAACGCTCCTCCTCGCCCACGGGACCGAAGAGCAGAAGCGACGGCTCCTCCCGGGAATCGCCAGCGGTGATCTGCTCACGGCTGCCGCGTTCACGGAGCCCGATGCCGGCTCCGACACCGCCGCCGTCAGCACGCGCGCCGTCCGCCGGGGGGACGACTACCTCGTGACGGGCGCCAAGACCTGGTGCACCCTCGCCAACCGCGCCCACATCCTCACCCTCCTGGCCCGGACCGATCCCGACCCGAAGAAGCGGCACCGCGGCCTCAGCATCCTCCTGGTGCAGAAGGAACCCGGCGACGGCTTTGACCCGCCGGCCATCGCGGGAGAACCCATCGCCACGATCGGCTATCACGGGATGAAATCCTTCAGCCTGAGCTTCGACGGCTGCCGGGTCCCGGCGCGGAACCTGATCGGCGACACGGAGCACCGGGGCTTCTACCAACTCATGGCGACGTATGAGTCGGCCCGCATCCAGACGGCGGCGCGGGCCGTCGGGGTGGCGCAGGCCGCCTACGAGGCGGCCCTGGTCTACGCCAGGCAACGCGTCCAGTTCGGCCAGCCCATCAGCCACTTCCAGGTCATCCGTCACAAGCTGGCCGACATGGCGACGGAGATCGAGGCCGCGCGGCAGCTCACCTATTACGCCTGCGCCATGAAGGACTCGGGGAGGCGGTGCGACCTGGAGGCGGGGATGGCCAAGGTGTTCGCCGCCGAGATGGCGGAGCGGGTGACCAGCGAGGCCATGCAGATCCACGGCGGCTACGGGTACTCGCTGGAATATCCGGTCCAGCGGTACTGGAGGGACGCGCGCGTGCTCCGGATCTTCGAGGGGACGTCGGAGATCCAGCGCGAAGTCATCGCCAAGCGCATCCTGGAGACCTGACAAGGAATTGAAAACAGACAACTGACAATGGACAACCGGTCAACGTCCCTGAGAATCCCGTTGGCCGGGTGTCGGTTGTCAGTTTTTCATTTGAAGTCGGTTGGTGCTCCGTTTGGTTGATTGGGACAAGGAATCACCGGCACTTCCGTTCGCACTGAGCTTGTCGAAGTGCGGAGGGGCATGGTTCGACGGGCCTGTCCTGAGCCGTTCAGGCTTCGACACGCTCAGCCCGAACGGTCGAAGGGCTCACCACGGCCGGCTTATGGTTACGTGGGTGTATTTATGAGAAGTAGGACTCGTGATGATGAGTGACATGAACGACGCGCGAAGACGGTGGGAGGAGGCGACGCTCGGCCGCGCCCTGAAGAAGACCGGGGAACGGCAGGCGGAGTTCCGCACCCGGTCGGGCCTCCCGGTGGAGCGATTGTACCTGCCGCCGGATGCCCCCTCCGCCGAACGGCTGGGCTTCCCCGGCGAGTACCCGTACACCCGGGGCATCCACCCCACCATGTACCGGGGGCAGTTCTGGACGATCCGCCAGTACGCCGGGGTGGGGACGGCGGAAGAATCCAACGGGCGCTTCCGGTTCCTGCTGAATCAAGGACAGACCGGTCTGAGCGTGGCCTTTGACTTGCCGACGCAGCTCGGCCTGGATTCCGATGCGCCCGAGGC
>JACQVO010000146.1 GCA_016209725.1 Candidatus Methylomirabilota bacterium
ACCAGGCCGAGGACTACCTGCTCTGCGCCGCGGCCACCGACGAAGGGCAGGCGCTGGACGAGGCGGTGGCGGCGAGGTTGCTGACCCTCCCCGGCAAGAGTTCCCCTCTCCCCCCGGGAAAAGCCCCCAATTGCCCCCCACTCCCCCTGGGAGAGAACCCCAATGGCCCCCCTCTCCCTCTGGGAGAGGGTCGGGGTGAGGGTGCTGTCCGTGGGGTCCTCGACGCAATCATGGAACAACGCCAGGCCGCCATCCAGCGCGGAATCTCGGAGCGTAACGCCCGCTTCTTCGAGGCCGAGGCTGAGAAGCTGGACGGATGGGCTGACGACCTCAAGCTGGGCTTGGAGCGCGAGATTAAGGAACTGGATCACCAAATCAAGGAGGTCCGCCGGAGTGCGACCGCGGCGCTCACACTCGAAGAGAAGCTCGCTGGTCAGAAGCAGATCAAGACGCTTGAAGCCCAGCGTAATGAAAAGCGGCGGACGTTGTTTGACGCCCAGGATCAGGTGGACATGCAGCGGGGGGAGCTAATCGCGGCGATCGAAGGCAAGCTGGCGCAAAGCGCATCGCAGACGGAATTGTTTTCAGTGCGATGGCTTCTCCAATGATACTGTAGGGCGGGCTTGGCCCTCCGAAACCTGCTCGTGACGAGGACGATGTCGGGCATAGCCCGACCTACGGGCACGCTGGCCGGTGGAAATGAGTAGGGCGGGCTCTGCCCGCCAGACGCCCCAGGCGAGTCCTCGCGCCAGGGAACTTGACGGGGCAAGAAGGCGATGCCCAATTACCGTCGAGCTCGCGTTCCGGGTGGAACGTATTTCTTCACCGTGGTAACACATCAGCGTCAGCCCGTCCTTACTCACGAGGCCACGCGCGCGGCCCTGCGTGCCGCTGTTCATGTGGTACGTGACGCGCATCGGTTTCGTGTGGAAGCCTGGGTCCTGCTGCCCGACCATCTGCATTGCCTGTGGCACTTGCCGGAGGGGGATGCCGACTACTCTCTCCGCTGGGCACAGATCAAGCGCTTGACCCGGCATGGGCTGGGTATGCGACCCGAGGAGAAGCTGTGGCAGCCGCGCTATTGGGAACATTGCATACGCGACGAAGACGACTATGCGCGGCACCTCGATTACATTCACTGGAACCCGGTGAAACATGGTCTGGTGCCGCACGCGGCGGCCTGGCCCTATTCGACCTTTCACCGATTTGTTGCGGCCGGCGTGTATTCAGCCGATTGGGGTGTGGGCGAGGACCGGATCTCGGGCATGGAGTGTGGCGAGTAGGACGGGGTTGCGGCCGAGGTCCACTGAAGAATATCGCAGGATGGACTCGCCCCCCCCGCGAGAACGGTGTCGGGCGTAGCCCGACCTACGGTAAGCGCATTAGGTAGGGCGGGCTCGGCCCGCCGATTGACGGCGAGCAGAGCCCGACCTACACACTTGACGCGTTGGGGTGTCGCAGAGGATTCCTTCGCCGGTATGCAGTGTGGCGAGTAGCACCTCGCCGGGTCGTGTAGGGCGGGCTCGGCCCGCCGGAACGTGTCGGGCAGATCCCGACCGACGCATGAAGACGGAGTAGGGCGGGCTTTCCCCACCGAGAATGATATCGGAACGGTGTCGGGCGTAGCCCGACCTACGGTGAGAACTCCAGGGAAGGCGCAATGAGCACCAATCGCACCAGACTCGAACTTACGTGGATCGGCAAGGAGAACCGGCCGAGGTTGGAGCCGCGCATCTTGCTGGAGGACCCGGACAAGTCGTACCACGCCAAGCACCGGATCACCAACCACGACCTGTTTGATAACCGCCTCATCTTCGGCGACAACCTTCTTGCCCTCAGAGCGATCGAACAGGAGTTCGCTGGCAGGATCAAGTGTATCTACATCGACTACCTTCAAGCAGGGATCGGCAACTGGACATAAGTCCATAAACCCCGGGTGCGTGAATACGACGAATTTTCTTCTCATTTACGCAAGAGAGAAATCAGCGTGGAACCCCAATCGAGTCTTCACAGCACGTGAACGTGATGACCGCTACAATCAGTTTATTGAAAACATAGAGACGCCCTATCCGCAGTGGAAGATTACGACGCTGATGAAGGCCTTTGCGGCAGGTAAAGGGATCACCGAGAGGGACGCGCGAGTACAGGTGAAGGCAAAGCCTAACGACCTGGATCAATTCGTCATACGGAATGCGAGGAGCGTGATTCGCTTGGCCCGCCCAAGCTATGAGGGAGTCAGCGCAGATGCGCGGAAGCTCATAGATGAGTCAAAGCATAAGTAGGACGCGATTCTGCGGCTTGAAAGAGAGGACTACCTCGACATTTACCTCAAGGGTGGTGAGAGAATCTTGTTCTATGCTGACAAGCTAAAGAACATCGACGGAGAGCTGATGGCTGGCGAGCCGTTGACGACGCTTTGGGACGACATCCTGTCAAATAATCTTCATGCTGATGGCGGAGTGTATTTTCCGAAAGGTAAGAAGCCCGAGGCGCTACTCAAGCGCGTGCTGGAGCTTGCCACGAACCCAGGCGACTGGGTTCTGGACTCCTTTGCTGGCTCGGGGACGACCGGTGCGGTGGCGCACAAGATGGGCCGCCGTTGGATCATGGTGGAGCTGGGGGAACATTGCCATACGCACATCATCCCGCGACTGAGGAGGGTTATTGATGGGGAAGACCCCAGCGGTGTGACCGGAGCCACGAATTGGAAAGGAGGCGGCGGGTTCCGGTACTACCGGCTGGCGCCGTCCCTCCTCGAAAGGGACAAGTGGGGGAACTGGGTCATCAACAAAGAATACAACGCCGGCATGCTGGCCGAGGCGGTGTGCAAGCTGGAGGGGTTCCAGTACGCGCCCAGCGACACGGTTTACTGGCAGCACGGCCACTCCACCGAGCGGGACTTCATCTACGTCACCACGGCCCACCTGAGCCACGAGCAACTTCAGCAGCTTTCCGACGAGGTGGGGCCGGACCGGACGTTGCTCGTGCTCTGCACCGCCTTCCGCGCCAAGCCCGACCGGTACCCGAACCTCACGGTCAAGAAGATCCCCAAGGCTGTCTTGTCGCGCTGCGAGTGGGGGCACGACGACTACAGCCTGCGCGTGGAGAACCTGCCGAAGGCACCCCTCAAAAAGGGGCAGATGGATCTCGGTCTTGACGGCGGAAAGGCAAGCACGCCAGAAGGGGGAGCCAGCCATGGCCGATAAGGCGCCCTCATCGCAGATCCTTCTCTACCAGACCGAGGACCGTCGGACGCGGATCGAGGTGCGCCTGGAAGGCGAAACGGTGTGGCTCTCCCTGAACCAGATGGCGGAGCTGTTCCAGCGCGATAAGTCAGTGATTTCCAAGCA
>JACQVO010000147.1 GCA_016209725.1 Candidatus Methylomirabilota bacterium
GAGTCGTGGCACGAGGTCAGCGGGAACTTGCCGACCGACTTCGGGTTCCCGATCGACGTGCACGCGCACGAGCCGGACACGATCTACGTCGTCCCGATCAAGAGCGACTCGGAGCATTACCCGCCCGAGGGGAAGCTGCGGGTGTACCGCAGCCGGACGGGCGGGAACGAGTGGGAGGCGCTCACGAAGGGTCTGCCGCAGCGCGACTGCTACGTCAACGTGCTGCGCGACGCGATGGCCGTCGACTCGCTCGATCCGTGCGGCGTGTACTTCGGTACCACGGGCGGGCAGGTGTACGGATCGGCCAACGGCGGAGACAGCTGGGCGCCAATCGTCCGAGATCTTCCAGCCGTCCTGTCCGTCGAAGTCGACACGCTGCCATGATCCGCGTCGTGCTCCCGGCACATCTGCGGACACTGGCGCGCGTGGAGGGCGAGGTGAAGCTCCACGCCGAAGATCCGGTGACGCAGCGCTCGATCCTCGACGCACTGGAGGCCCGCTATCCGATGCTGCGGGGAACGATCCGCGACCACGTCACGCAACGGCGCCGACCGTTCGTGAGATTGTTTGCCTGCGAGCAGGATCTGTCCCACGAACCGCCGGACGCCCCGCTGCCCGAAGCGGTGGCGACGGGGGCCGCGCCTTTTCTCATCGTGGGAGCCATGGCGGGAGGCTAGTCACGGCGGCTCGGCATTCCGAGCACATAGCGGTGCTACGAAATATTGGATCGCTCGACATGGCGATTTCGTAGAGCCTCGTTCGTCTTGCAGGTTGAGCCAGGGTTCGGCCGGTCGAGACCGTTCGGATGAGAAGGAGAGGCAAATGCAAGTTCAACCTTACCTGTTCTTCGACGGCCGCTGCGAGGAGGCGGTCGGGTTCTACCGCAGCAAACTCGGCGCCGAGGTGACGATGCTCATGCGTTTCAAGGACAGCCCCGAGCCCCCTCAACCCGGCATGGTCCCGCCTGGTTCCGAGGACAAGGTCATGCATACAAGCTTCCGCATCGGCGATACGGCGGTGATGGCTTCCGACGGTCGATGCCTGGGGCAGCCCAGCTTCCAGGGCTTTTCGCTGTCGCTCACGGTGCCTGACGATGCCGAGGCCGAGCGCGTTTTCGCTGCCCTGGGGGACGGCGGGCAGGTGCAGATGCCGTTGACCGAGACCTTCTTTTCCTCGCGCTTCGGCATGGTCGCTGACCGCTTCGGCGTGTCATGGATGATCGTCGTGGCGCCCTGAGAGCCGGTTCCCTCATGGAAAAGATGGTCGGCGGTCAATTCGAGAAGGGTCGGGCGCAAAGGGATTCAGCCCAAATATTTCACCGCGAAGCGCGCAAAGACCGCAAAGGACTACCGTATTTCAGAAAATCCAGGAGACTCGACTGTTCAGAATTTACCAGATCCACTCCCGTAATTTCACTTTCGAGGGCCGGAAATACCGGGGGTTTCTCTGCGTGCTTTGCGTCCTTTGCGGTTCAAATGCAATCTCTGGGTTCAGTGGTTGAGGCAGCGCACAAGCAATAGCGCGGCGACTTTCACTCAGTGCAGTGACATGGTGTGATGGTCGCCGTGACGGCTTCCGATTGCCATCGCGCGATCGCCGCCTGTCACGCGCGAGCGCGCACCCCGGCAGAGACGAACTGGGAGGACGTTCGATCACTTCTCGAGGAGGCATAGAGTGGTTGCAGCGACCGGATACATGGTGTGGGTGGGTCGGGTGATTTCGGTTCTGGTGTCACTCGTTTTCGCGATGAGCGCATTCATGAAGCTGAAGGGGGGAGCTGAGGTGACGCAAGGCATGGCTCATCTGGGATTGCCTGAATCGCTTATCATGCCGCTCGCGATTCTCGAGATCTCGTGCGTCGTGATCTTTCTGATTCCGGCGACGTCGGTCTTGGGTGCGATTCTTCTGACCGGATACATCGGTGGTGCAATCTGCACGCACTTGCGAGTCGGTGATCCGTTCTTCCTCCAAATCGCGCTCGGGATCTTCGTCTGGCTCGGCCTCTCCCTCCGCGAGAATCGCCTGAAGGGACTCATCCCGCTGCGAACCCTCTAAGCGCCGTCGATTCCAAGAGGAATTGAGAACCCATATCCTCCGCCGTGGCGCGGCCCATACGGGATTTCGCGAGATGCGATCATGCAGCCGGAGACTTGCCGGTGGCGCCGCGCGTGGCCGGTCGAGTTCGGCCGATCCAATGTCCTCGACTCATTCCGTCAGGGACGGATTCCGAGTCCTTGGCGCAGTTCGCGTGCCGTGAGCGCCCTCCCGTAGACCGGCGTTCCGGTATCGAATTCTTTGGCGCGGGCAAGCGGGCCGACCACGACCGGCTCGAACCCGGCGTCCTGTACCAGTTGTATGGCGATCTTGAGGGCAGCTTCGTCGTCGGCGGCGAGCGGGACTGCCACCTTATCCCCTGCGCGGTGTGCTTCGCTGCGGAGAGCACCGGAGCCCACCGTATTGAAGGCGCGGACAAGGCGCACGCCGGGCAGAAACTCCGCCGAGGCCACACCCGTCCCCTTGGCTCGGGCTGCCACGGCCATGTCGCCGTCGCGCCCGGGGTTTGGGTTGCCTGTTTCGAGGACCACCTTGCCTTTCAGGTCCCCCGCGAGGTCCCGGCCCACTTGCGGAAGCGCGCCGTAAGGGACCGAGATGAGTATCACGTCGCCGAAAACCGCCGCCTCCTTGGGCGTTCCGGCGTGCGCCCTCGGCCCGAGGCCGGCGACCAGCATCCGGACCGGATCGAGATTGCGCGCGGAGAACAATACCTCGTGGCCGGCTTTCACCCAGAGCCCGCCCAGCGTGCCGCCGATTCGGCCCGAGCCGATGATGCCGATCTTCATGCCGGGCCCGCTGGCACCGGCAGCCGTGCGCGCTTCGAGCGGTAGACCAGCCAGGGCCATGCTTGCCGCGACGGCCCCGGCAGTTTCGAGGAATTCGCGGCGACTTCTCTTCGCGGCGTCGTTCGCATCCACCGGAGCCCTCCTTAACCAGATCACCCACACGGAAATCGAGCATGGACCCCACAGGGCTGACTCCGACCCCCTTTCCGGTCCTCGCGGCAGCGTGGAACCCATCGGCGAAGTTGCGGCCCTGGTGGCCCGTTTTGATGCGCATCGCTCCCATGACTGAGAAGGGCCTTAATCTGGATTATTCACGAACGGACCCGTGAATTCTCCGGGCTAAACGGGCATTCTTGATAGGGGTTCTTGCGCCGCCCCCATGGCTTCCTGCCGACGGCCCAGCCAGTAGCCATTCAGCAACCACGCGGCTGAGATCGGGACCGCCACGAGGGCGATCCCGGCCAGGCTCAAGCCCAGTCCAGACAAGAGCGCGAACGACCAGGCGCCGACCTGATCGCCGCTGCGATAGATGACCGTGTCGATGAAGCTCTTCGCCTTGTACTTGTCCTCGCGGGGAATGACGGTGAACAGGACCTCGCGCGTCGGCCGCGCGACGGCAAAATTGCTCGAGCGCCGCAGGACCTGGAACATGACAATGATCGCCACCGTCGGTATCAGACCGAGCGTGGCAAAGCCCAACACGCTGAGGGCCGGAAGCAGCGTGAGCGTCACGGCCACGCCCAGGCCCCGGAGAAGACGGTCCGTCAGGAAGAGCTGGGCTCCCAGGGTGAGGACGTTGACCAGCAGATCGACCTGCGCAAAGAAGGTGGTGCGCGCCGCGCGATCGGCGAAGCTGCGATTGACGATGGCGGCCTGTTCGAAGTAGAGGAAGGTGGACGTGATGGTGTACAGCAGCATGTAGATGCTGATGTTCAGAAGGTAGGGCGAGCGAAAGGCGTGCGTCAGGCCCGACAGGACGTTACCCCCGATGGGGGCTTCCCCGGCGCGCGCGGCCGGCCGCAGGCGCAACGCTTCCGACAAACGGGACAGACGCCGGACACTGAGCACCGCCATCTCGAGCAGGCATGCCGACGCGAGGAGCAGGGAGGTTGATCCCACATGGCGCGCGAGTGTGGCAGTCAGGCTCGAGCCCAGGATGCTGCCCAGCGTCGCCCCGGCCGAGATCACACCGAAGAGCCGCTTTCCCTGCCCGGCGTCGAAGACGTCCACCATGAGGGCCCAGAAGACGGACACCACGAACAGGTTGAAGACGGATGTCCAGATGAAGAAGATGCGGCCGACCCAGAGGTTCTGGGCCGGGGTCGACAGCTTGAGCAGCAGGCAGAACAGCAGCAGATTCGCCAGGAAGAAACGGTACGCGACGGAAATGAACCCCGCGCGTGGCAGCCTCGCGACGAGCGCCGCGAACGGGGGGTTCACCAGCAGCATGCCGAAGAGCGTTCCGGTGAAAAGCCACGGCAGGGTTTCGACCCCGCTGGCGACCCCCATCTCGTCGCGGATCGGCCGAATGATATAATAGGAGGAGAAGACGGAGAAGATGTACAGCCATGACCAGGCCAGCTCCCGCACCTCGTCAGGCCGCAGGTCAAAGGCCCGCCGGAGCAGGCGGTACGCCGCGCCATCTGTGGTGAACTTCCAGCCATTCGACTGGCGGGTCATCTCCGTCCCCCGCGCTCAGTCCGGTTGGGAAGGCCCCCATCCTGACCCGCGGTCACCCACGCACCTTACAGCCCATCGATGAAGCTCTCCATGCGGCGGCGCATCGCCGCGTCGGGCAGGCGCCCACGCGCCGCGCCAAGATTGTCGACGAGGTACTCGCCCTTCGCGGTCCCCGGCACGGCGCAGGTGACGGCCGGGTGCGACACGATATACTTCAGGAAGAATTGCGCCCAGCTCGCGCAATCGAACTCCCCGGCCC
>JACQVO010000144.1 GCA_016209725.1 Candidatus Methylomirabilota bacterium
CCGGGCGGGTCCCAGGTACTTCCGGGGATCGAATTCCTTCGGGTTCTCCATCAGGATCTTGCGGACGATGGCGGTGACCACCATGCGGCCATCCGTATCAATATTCACCTTGCAGACTGCCGACTTCGCCGCCTCGCGCAACTGTTCCTCCGGCACGCCCATCGCCCCCTCGATCCTCCCGCCGTACTCGTTGATCATGGCCACATACTTGGGCAGAACCGAGGACGCGCCGTGCAGGACGATGGGAAACCCGGGCAGCCGCTTCTCGATCTCGTGCAGGATGTCGAAACGCAGGGGTGGCATGGTCTCGCCCGGCTTCGGCTTGAACTTGTAGGCGCCGTGGGACGTGCCGATGGAGATGGCCAGGCTGTCCACGCCCGTCCGCCCCACGAAGTCCTGGACCTGGTTGGGATCGGTGTAGTGGGACTTCTCGGCGACCACATGCTCCTCGATCCCGGCCAGCACGCCCAGCTCGCCTTCGACGCTCACATCGGTGCCGTGGGCGTACTCCACGACCTGCTTGGTGAGCGTGATGTTCTCCTCGTAGGGAAGGTGGGAGCCGTCGATCATGACGGAAGAAAAGCCGAACTCGATGCAGGACTTGCACAACTCAAAGGAATCCCCGTGGTCAAGGTGCAGGGTGATCGGGATGTTGCTCCCCATCTCACGCGCCATCCTCACGGCGCCCATGGCCATGTACCGGAGCAGGGTCTGGTTCGCGTAGTCCCGGGCGCCCTTGGACACCTGGAGGATGACGGGGGATTTCGTCTCCGCGCAGCCGATGATGATTGCCTGCAGTTGCTCCAGGTTGTTGAAGTTATACGCGGGAATTGCATACCCGCCTTGCATGGCTTTCTTGAACACCTCTGTGGTGTTCACCACGCCGATCTCTTCGTACGGCCTCTTCATCTGGTTGCTCCTCTCCGTTTGGGGCTCAGCCTTGAGGAACGGCTGCGCTCTCTTCCTTGAGATCCGATCCGGCCCGCGATCCGCCTGACCCCACGCTAGCCCCGATGCACAACCCTGTCAACCTTCCCCCCTGCCTTTGTCCGCCCAAAGGCGCCAATTTCCGGTCACCCGTCCCTGCCGAAGGCGCCGGACCGGTCCCCTATCCCGATTCGGGTACAACGCCCGAAGGCTCTCTGGCCGGAGGCAGACCGACACTCGCCGTCCGCCAGCGGATAGTAAGAGTCAGCCCGGCATCGCCTCCGCCAAACCCGGTCAGGACGACACCGTGGAAGGTGCCGCCGGTTGCCGCTTCAGCCCAGCGCACCTCCCCCCGGATCCGCAGACCGACGCCCCCGATGTCGCAGCGGGCCTCGATTGCCGTGCCTGGGGGGATGCGTGTGTCCAGGTGAAGTCCGCATCCCTCCGCAGAGAGGTCACACAGGATTCCCCGGAACTCGATTCGGGGATCGAGAGATACTCCCTCGACACGGTGCCGGGTGGAGTACCTGGGCAAGCGTCGGCGCTCTGGATTAGCCCTACCCCCCATGGCCACCGTTTCCCGATCTGCAAGGAGCGGAGACACGCCCCCGTTTTGGAGGTGCCGACATCTGCCTCAACCGTTCATTCCGCCCGCGGTTCAACCGACTGTCCCGAACGCCTGCTCCGCCGGACCCTCTCGCGGCCGGCGTTCCCAGGGGGGATACTCCTCGTCGGCGATCTCGACCTCCATTTCGCCGGGCAGGTCCTCCCCGAATTGGATCCCCAGGGCCCAACCCGGCAGATCGGGGTGCGGGCGCGTCCAGATCACCGTGCCCACCAAGGTGAGCGGAGGGCGTTGGTGGAGACGAAGCGTCACCCGTAGCGGGACCCCGGGGCCGAGCGCCTTGGCCAGCCGCAGGAGCATCCCGCGCTGGCTGAGATTCTGGACCTCTCCCGCCTCGGGTGGCGTGTCGGCCGCCAGCGGCTCGCTCACGGCCGGGACCCGGACGGGAAAGCGCGGGGGGCTTCCACGCCAGCGATCGAAGGCGCGAACCATCACCGTCCTCCGGGGGGTTCCGGACCACGCAATCCCCCGGGAAGGAACCGTCGGAGGGTGTCCCGGAAGACCTCCACATCGAACGGCTTCGCCAGGAACGCATCGCACCCGGCGTCCCGGGCCTCCGACTCGCTCCCCAGCATGGCCCGCGCCGTCAGGGCCACCACCGGGATCGCCGCCGTGGCCGGCCCGGCCTTCAGCGTTCGGGTGGCCGCGTACCCGGTCAGGCCCGGGAGCTGGACGTCCATCAGGATGAGATCGGGCCGCTCGGCGGTGGCGAGCGCCAGGCCGATGTCGGCGGCCTCGGCGGTCAAGACCTGACAGCCGGCCTCTTCCAAGAGCGCAGCGACGAGTTCCCGGCTCGCCGGGTCATCCTCGACCACGAGCACCCGCGCCCGCCGCCTGGCGCCCCGGGCCTCACCGGCGGGGGTCGCGCCGCCCGGTCCCTCCTCTCGCGATTCGGTCATGCGCCGCCCCCTCCGATCGGGGGCCCCGCCGCAGGGGGCGAGCCCTCGACGGACGCGTTCGATCCGTCCCCGGGTCCGCCGAAGGGGAGGAGGATCGTGAATGTGCTCCCCTCCCCCTCCCCCTCGGAGGCAGCCCAGATGCGGCCGCCGTGGAGTTCCACCAGCCGCTTGGTCAGGGCGAGACCGAGGCCCGTCCCCTCCTGGCGCTGGGCCTGGCTCGTCCCAAGCTGCACGAATTTCTGGAAGAGGCGTGGCAGGTCCTCCGGCTTGATGCCCACCCCGGTGTCCGTGACGCGGAATTCCAGGAGAGTGGCCTCTCCGGGCGCCCGCCGGGCCCCGATGGTGATCCGGCCCCGCTCCGGGGTGAACTTCACGGCGTTGCTGAGCAGATTGAAGCAGATCTGCTTGAAGCGGACGGGATCGGCCCGGAGCGGCGGGAGATCCAGTTCGATGTCGGTCTGGATCTCCTGGGCCTTCTTGTTGGTGAGGCCGCGGGCGATGACGAGGATGGCCTCCAGGGTCTGGGCAATCGGGAGGGGCTCGAGTTGGAGGGGGATCCTGCCCGCCTCTACCCTGGAGAGATCCAGGATGTCGTTGATGAGCTGGAGGAGGTGCTGGCCGCTCGTGTGGATGTGCGTGAGGTAGCGGGTCTGCTTCTCGGAGAGGACGTCCTTGGTCTGTTCCAGGAGGAACTGGGAAAACCCCAGGATCGAGTTCAGGGGCGTCCGGAGCTCGTGGGACATGTTGGCGAGAAACTCGGACTTGTGGCGCGAGGCCGCCTCGATCTGGCGCAACGCCCGTTGGAGATCCCGCGTCCGGTCTTCGACCTCCGCTTCCAGGTGCAGGCCCGCCAACCGGAGCTCCTCGTACAGCCGGGCGTTCGCGAGCACAATGGCCGCCTGGGCGGCGAAGAGGACAAGCAGTTCGCGATCCCGCTCGGTGAATCCCTGCCCGGAGGTCTGACGGCCAATGGTGATCACGCCGAGGAACCGGTCCCGGTACCAGAGGGGCTCCCCAAGGACGGCGGTCAATCCGGTGTGCTCCAGGAAGAGCGGGTGGGCGTGGGAGGAGGCCCGAAAGTCGTTGACGATCATCCCCTGTCGGTGTTGCGCGACGGTTCCCGCCACGCCTTCCCCCGGCCGGAGGCGCACTCCGGCCATCCACGCGCCGACGCCATGCCAGGCCCGGGGCACGAGGACCTGGGCCGCCTCATCCCAGAGGTAGACGGCGCCCGCCGAGGCGCCGCCCAGGTCCGCTGCCCGCCGGCTGATGAGGGTGAGCAGTGCGCCGAGGTCGAGCTCCCGGGTGATCTCCGTGGTCACGGCCCGGACCGCCTCGAGCTGGAGCGTGCGGGTCGCGAGGGCCTCCTCGGCCCGCTTGCGGTCCGTGATGTCCTGCTTGATCGCGATGAAGTGGCTGATCTCCCCGTACTCGTCCCGCACCGGAGTGATGGTCTGCCCCTCGAGGTACATGCCGCCATTCTTCCGGCGATTCCAGAGTTCCCCGCGCCACACCTCCCCGCGGAGGATCGTCTGCCACAGCGCCCGGTAGACCGTGGGGTTCTCCCGACCCGACTTGAAGAGGCGCGGCGTCTGGCCGACGATCTCCTCCGCAAGGTACCCGGTGAGGTGGGAGAAGGCCGGGTTCACCCAGGCGATGCGGCCCGCCCGGTCGGTGATGAGGATGGCGTTCGCCGCGGCCTGCAGCGCGGCGCCTTGCAGGCGGAGCCGCGCCTCCGCCTGCTCGCGGGCGGCGCGGGTGCGGAGGGCCAGGATGCCGTACGCCAGGTCGTTGGCCAGTTCCGTCAGCAGCCCGACCTCCACCGTGTCAAACGCGTCGATCGCCGCCGCATAGACGCTGAGCGCCCCAAGGGTCCGCTCCGCGTCCGGCAGCGGAAGGGCGATCGCGGAGGCATAGCCCCGCTTGGCGGCGTCCGCTCGCCAGGGGGCGAATTGGGGATCGGTCAGGATGTTCCTCGCAATGGCGGATCGGCCCGTCCGGATGGCTGTACCCGTCGGACCCCGCCCCCGGTCGGTATCGGCCCAGGTGATCTTCGCCGTGTCGAGGTAGCCGTCATCGAAGCCTCGCCGAGCCACGGGACGAACGGCCTTCCCCTCGTCCTCCTCGGCGAACCCGACCCACGCCAGCCGATACCCGCCCGTCTCCACCAAGATCCGACAGACGTCATCGAGGAGTTCGGCTTCCGTGGTGGCGCGAACCAGCCGCTGGTTGCATTCGCTGAGCACCCTGAGCCCCCGGTTCACCGTGCGGAGTGCCCGCTCCGCCCGCTTGCGCTCCTTCAGGGCCTGCGCCCATTGGTGCAGCCTCGCCCCCGGACGGTTCTCCAGGAAGGCCGAGGGAGGCACGTAGTAGGAGTTCTCATAGACCTCGGTGCCGATCACCGCGATCGGATGGGTGTGCAACACGTCGAGCAACACCGCCGGGTCGAACCGCCGCCGGTCATACTGACAGACCGCCAGACACTTGCTACCTGGAAAGAAGTCATTCAGCTTGGCCTCGTACTCGATCAGTCGCTCCGAGCCGGCCAGGCCTCCCAATGCCCAGGTCATCTCGCCGGTGACGCGCAGCGCCGGGTACCCCTCCGCCAGGGCGCGCTCCGTCTCCCCCCGGATCAGGGCGATCATCCCTTCCGGGTCAAAGACACCCTGTCGCAGATAGGTTTCGTTGCGGGTGAGGATGTGCAGTTGCCCCCTCTCCAGATGGGAGTCCACCGTGACCCCGTCCGCCCGCAAATAGTCCAGGACGGTCTCTGCCGTGTGGGCCTCCACGATGTAGATCACCTTCTCGTCCCGCTCCAGCCCCTGGCGCAGGAAGGGCAGCAGCACGGCTCGGTGTTCCTCTTCCGTCTCGTACAGGCAACAGAGGTGGTCTCCGGGCCTCAAGTCTGTCAATGTCAGCGGGAAAAAATTCGGTCGCATTCGCAGTCTGCCTCGCCGTCCGTGGTGACTCGCAGAAATCCGGCCGGGTGGATCCCGAGACCCCGAGCTGTGGAGTCCCCGAGAGGCACCCGCACACTTGGTCGCGCCGGAGTCGGCAGCAATCCGGCGGGCATTCCGGTGGTCAGCGAGGGGGGCTCTCCAGGGGCCTGAGGTGTATCGGCGCATCCCCGGGCGCTGGGGGCTCGCCGCGGCCCGTCGATCAGTTGCTCGGCATCAGCGGGGGCGTGTCCTATCACCTGCAGTGCGATTCGCGGCACCTCCCGGACCCCCGGGGCTGCGTTATCCCAAGGCAGCGGGGAGAATCGGCCCCAACGCCGGAAGGATAGCAAAGAGCACAAGGACCAGCAGCGATGCCATCGTCGGGGGCCAGACGAAGGCCGACCGGAACACCTCCCCGAGGGGCACAGGATGTCCGGGGAGACCGCTCCCTGGCCGATCCCTGCCCCCATGATCTCAGGGGGTCTGTCGCTCCTTGAAGACGATCTCCAGCACCGCGTTGATGTCCAGGAGTCTGATCGGCTTCCGGAGCAGCATCGCCGGCCCGTACTCCAGGGCGGCGAGGGTCTCGTCGTGGTAGGGGTAGCCGGTGATGAGGACCACCACGGCTTCCGGGTCGCGGCGCTTGAGGGCTTTGAGGACGGAGGCCCCGCCGATCTCGGGGAGGAATATGTCGAGGAAGATGAGGTCCAAGGCTTCGCGCTTGATGAACCGAAGGGCTTCCCGGCCGTCAGCGGCCAGCGCTACCTCGTAGCCCTTGGCCTCCAACGCGGCCTGGAACGCCTCCCGGACGGACGACTCGTCGTCCACGATGAGGACGCGTCTGCGCGGAGGCGCGTCGAGGGTGATGGGGATGTTGTTGTCGGCGAGGAATTTCCGGAATTCGGTTCGGGCGATGCGGTAGCGGCCGCCGGTGACGCGGTAGGCTTTGAGCTTGCCGGAACGGATCCAGCCCAGGACCGCCACAGGGGTGACGTGAAGGAGCCGCGCGACCTCGCCGGTGCTCAGGGGCTTTTCGTCAGGCACGGGCCGGACCCTCCTTTGTATTCTTAGCGAACGTTACGTTCCTATGGAACAACGCAATTGTCAAGGCAAAATTCGAAGGCGTTCGGCGCGCCGATTGGTCCTGCCGGAGAGCGGGCTTTTCAGCCCTTTCCCCCGTTACGGAACTCCATGTGAATGCTGTGTTGTCCAAGAGATGCGCCCTCGGTATTCGGCACAAAATGGAATAAAACGGCACAGATTCGAACCGGCCCATGCAAATAAAATTCAAAAAGGCCTGTGTTCCGGCCGGCCTTCCCGTGCACTACCAACCTGCCGGTTATCGCTTTCACCTTTGGCTACCGTTCGGAGCGGCCTCTCTCCTCGATTTCGTACAGCCTCCCGTCACTCGTGCATCGCTGCCCCTTGACCCCCTGCGAAACTTCCTCCAGGAGGTACCCCATTGCCCGGTAGCCGCGTAGGCGCCTCTCGAACATCCGGCGGAGGGCGGGCGCGCCGCGATCAACATAATCGTAGATCTGGACGTCGCGCTTCCCGGGGTGGAGGCGATGAAGACGACCGGTGTACTGCACCAGAGTCCCCTTCCACCAGATGGGGAGAGCCAGAAAGAGCGTATCCAACCGGGCGTCGTCGAATCCCTCCCCGGCGTAGCGGCCCGTTGCCAGAAGGAGCCGCTCCTCATCGCCCGGGATCGCGGCAAGTTGCGCCACCGCGTCCCGACGCGCCCGGGCCGTCATCCCGCCGTGCAAGACGACAAGATGTCGAGTGAACTTCGCGAGCCGCTCGGCAAAGTGGTCGAGGTGATCGCGGCGCTCCGTGAGGAGGATGGGGGACCGGCCCTGCTCGAGGGCTTGGAGCACGTCATCGAAAATGAGCTGGTTCCGGCGCGCGTCGGCCGCGAGGGTCGCATAGAGGTGTTGGATGCTCTCCTTCCCTTCCATCTCCTGTCCCTGGAAGCCAGTGTCCCCCACGATCAGGTGATGCTCGAACGGACGGTGTGCCGCCTCGCCCTTGGGGTCGACGGCAAACCGCACGGGGCCGAGCTGCATCTGGGTGATGGGATGGTGCCCATCGCGGCGCTGGGGGGTGGCGGTGAGTCCTAGCACAAACCGGGCCTTGGCCTCGGAGAGCACTCGCTCGAAGGAGACCGCCGGGATGTGATGGCACTCGTCCGCGATGATGTGCTCATAGTCGGCGACGCGGGGATCGACCATCCCCTTTCGGACGAGGCTCTGGATCATGGCGACGTCCAGACGGCCCGTGGGCTTGGATCTGCCGGCCCCGATCTGGCCCACGGCGGCCGCGTCGATGCCGAGGAACAGGGCGAGTTGGGCCAACCACTGGTCGAGGAGGGGCCGGCGGTGCACCAGGATGAGCGAGGTCCGGCCCCGTCGCGCCACGAAGGCGATCCCGGCGACGCTCTTCCCCGCCCCGGGCGGGGCCACGAGAACGCCCGTCTCGTGGGTGAGCAGCGCCTCGACCGCCTGCGTTTGGATCGGGGTGAGGGTACCCTGGAAGTGCACGGCGAGCAGCTCGCCGTCCTCGCGCTGGTCTTCCACGGCGAGGGAGACCCCGCTGTCGCGCAGGAGGGCTTCGGCGTCACTGGGACAGCCGCGCGGGAGGGCGATGTGGTGGGGGAGATCCTCGGCACGGGAGATCACCCGTGGAGTGCGAGCTGTGGAGAGCCGCAGACTCTGCACTCGGAAGGGGTTCTGAAATTGGAGCCACACTCAGCTGTCATTGGTCGTGGCGACCCCAGGGTGTGGTGCCCTCCTCGTCAGGGAACGGAACGAAGGCGTCGTCCACGAACACCGTGTTCCCCTGCCCTCTGGCCTGGTGCTGGAGCGGCAGGGCGATGAGATTCCCGAAGCCCCCCTTGGGCAGGGTATCCTGGTTCGGGAAAAGCCGGTCGTAGGACGCCATGCTGAGCTCGTGGCGGCGGGTCATGGTCTCCGTGAGGAGGAAGCAGCCCATCTGGCGGGCGGTGACCGCCGGGACGGGCGCGGTGAAAAAGATCCACACGTGGGCGCCGGCGCCGGAGCACGTGCGCTCGACCGCGGCGGGCACGCCGTGCGCGCGACACGTCTCCACCAAGGCTACCGTGACATCCGCCCGCTTCTGCAGCGTCTCGCCGCCGTAGATCAGAACCGCCTCGGGTGGAGTGCGTGAAGCAAGGCCAGGACGGACCTTGCGCACCGCGTCCA
>JACQVO010000145.1 GCA_016209725.1 Candidatus Methylomirabilota bacterium
CAACAACCGCTTTCAGGGGCACGGCTCTGCCACCGCCAGAGCACTCCTGGCCAAGGTGGCGGGGGCCGACCTGGCGCCATGAGCAAGGACTTCCTGTCGTTCGATCTTCCGGAACCCGTGATGCGGGGCATCCAGGCCGCCGGCTTCACTGCCTGCACCCCGATCCAGGAGGACGTGCTGCCCATCGCCCTCCGGGGACGGGACGTGGCGGGCCAGGCCCAGACGGGCACGGGAAAGACGGCGGCCTTTCTCATCTCCATCTTCACCCGGCTGCTGCGGGAGCCGGACCGGCGGCCCAAGGGGCTGGCGGGTCCGCGCGCCCTGGTGGTGGCGCCCACGCGCGAACTCGCCGTCCAGATCCATCACGACGCGCAGCTCTTGGGCCGGGAGACCGGCCTGGACATGCAGGTGGTGTACGGCGGGGTGGACTATCACAAACAGCGGGAGACCCTCCGCGAAGGCGTGGACCTGCTCGTCGGGACGCCCGGCCGGCTCATTGATTACTTCCGGCAAGGCGTCTATGCCTTGAAGAGGGTCGAGGTCTTGGTCATTGACGAGGCGGACCGGATGTTCGACATGGGCTTCATCAAGGACATCCGCTACCTGACCCGGCAGCTCCCCCCGCCGGAGCGGCGGCAGTCGTTTCTCTTCTCCGCCACCCTGGGGCAGCGGGTGCTCGAGTTGGCGTACGAGTGCATGAACACTCCGACGATGATCTCGATCGCGCCGGCGCAGATCACGGCCGAGGGCGTGGATGAAGTCCTGTATCACGTCACGAGGGAGGAGAAGTTCCCGCTCCTCCTCGGCCTGCTGGAGCGGGAGAAGGGAAAACGGATCTTGATCTTCACCAACATGAAGCACGAAGCCGAGCGGGTGGCCGAGCGTCTGATCCGCGTCGGCTATCACGCCCGCGCCATCACCGGCAATGTGGACCAGAAGAAGCGGCTGAAGATCATGCAAGGCTTCAAGGAGGGGGGGCTCCACATCCTCGTGGCCACCGACGTCGCCTCGCGCGGGCTCCACATCGAAGGGATCACCCACGTCTTCAACTACGACCTGCCGCAGGATGCCGAGGACTACGTCCACCGGATCGGCCGCACCGCCCGCGCCGGCGCCTCTGGAAAGGCCATCAGCCTTGCCGATGAGCAGTACGTCCTGTCGCTGGAGGCGATCGAGGAGTTCATCGGTCACAAGATCCCGGTGGAGTGGGCCGAGGAGGCACTCTATCTGAAGCCGGTTCCCCGTTCGGTCGAGAGGCGACCGGTGCACGGCCCCACGGATCGGCGCGAGGCCGAACCGGCTGCGGCCGCGCCGGCGGCGCAGGGCGCCCAGCCACGGATGAAGCGCCGGCGCCGGAAGGGTCGGAAACCTGCCGAGGCGCCGCTCCCGCCCATCGGGGAACAATGAGACCCGCATCCACTCGTCCGTCGAGAGGAGACGACCGATGCCCACGAAGGAGGAGCATTTCGGGAAAGGACTCACTCTTTACGGCCAGAACAAGTACGAGGAGGCCATGGCGGAGTTACAGAAGGCAGTCGGGATGGACCCGTCCTTTGCCGACGCCCACCTGGCTATCGGGCATGCCCTCCACAAGCTCAAACGGCTCTCCGAGGCGGTGGTGGCCGTCAAGAGGGCGATCGAGATCAACCCGCAGGAGCCGATGTATCACACCAGTCTCTCCACGGTGTATCGGGACATGGGCATGATCCCGGAGGCCGAGGAGGAGATGGCCACATCGTTCCAGCTCCAGCCAGGGCACTGACCCGAATTATTCGCGAACTCGTTCGCGAATAATTCGGGGAATGACCAAATCCCAATGGCAAATGGCCAATTGGGGATGGCTTTTCCGTCACGCTCCTTAACGGCGCGTTGCGGGACCCATCGCACCGCCTGGGGCGGGCGAGGTGCGATGGGTGCCCCACCGTCATTGGTCATCCCGCCATGGCGGGATTGGTCATTGGTCATTGATCCGGAGAATTCACGGGTCCGTTCGTGAATTATCCGGGCTAATGCGATGGAGGCGGGAGAGGTCGCCAGTCCCTCGTCGCTCGGAGGGACGGCGGCGGTCGGTGGGCCCACGAGGCAGAGGGACAACGTCCGGAGGCGCTCGTGGGGTGCCGGGTGCGCCCCTTGTGGAATCGCCGCAGACGGGGTACCATCCGACGCCATCACCACTCCGGTTCGCTATGACCAGCAGGGGTTCACGCATGGGGCTCCCCGGCCACGCCACGCCTGACGGCACCGACCGCTACCGGAGGCGCATGGGTGCCCGCATCGCCGAAGGCCACTTCCGTCTGTTCGACGGGCTCTGGCTATCCTCGATGGGTCTCGGCACATATCTGGGCGATGAGGACGCGCGGACCGACCAGCAATATCATGAAGCGATCACCCGGGCCGTGGGGCTGGGGTGCAACGTCGTCGACAGCGCGATCAACTACCGGCACCAGCGCAGCGAGCGGGCGGTGGGGGAGGCCCTTGGCTCCCTGGTCCGGTCGGGACGCGCCGCCCGGGACGAGATCGTCGTGTCCACCAAAGGAGGGTTCGTTCCCTTCGACGGTGCCTATCCGGAGGACCCCCGGGCCTACCTCCAGGAGACGTTCATCCGGCCGGGCATCATGCGGCCGGGGGATCTCGTGGCCGGCTGCCACTGCATGGCGCCGACGTATCTGCGCCACCAGTTGGAGCGCAGCCGGCAGAATCTCGGCCTCGACTGCGTGGACATCTACTACATCCACAATCCCGAGACCCAGCTTCAGGAGGTGTCGCGGGAGCAGTTCCATCACCGGCTGCGCGAGGCGTTCCGCGCCCTGGAGGATGCCGTCGCCCGCGGCCTGATCCGGATGTACGGCACCGCCACCTGGAACGGGTACCGCCAGCCCCCCACGGCCCGGGACTATCTCTCGCTGTCGGAAGTCCTGGCACGGGCATGCGAGGTCGGCGGCCCCGGGCATCACTTCAGGGTGATCCAGCTCCCCCTCAACCTCGGAATGCCCGAGGCCTTGGCGCGCACCAACCAGCGGGTGGATGGAGACTGGGTTCCCGTCGTGGAAGCGGCATCGCGTCTCGGGATCCTCACCGTGGCGAGCGCCTCGATCCTGCAGGGGCAGGCGGCCCACCACCTCCCCCCGTCCGTGGGAGAGGCGCTCCGGGGTCTGGCAACCGACGCCCAGCGGGCGATCCAGTTCGTCCGATCGACGCCGGGCCTGGGCGTTGCCCTGGTCGGGATGAAGCAGATCGCCCACGTCGAGGAGAACCTCGCGACCGCCGGCGTGCCGCCCGCCCGCCCGGAGGACCTGCAGCGTGCGTTGGGCCGTTACGGCTGACGGCCTGCCCGGGTCGGCCGGGCCTGAATCCGGCGGGCCGGGTTTCGCTCCTGCATCGGGCAGACAATGAAGAACGGGACACACGGATGAGTCCGGCAGTCTCCACGAATCCCAGCGAGATTACGGTCAGCCGCGAAAAGCGCGAAATGCACGTCCGCTGGCAGGACGGCCACGAGAGCGTGTACGGGTTCGACCTGCTGCGCCAGGAATGCCCGTGCGCGCTGTGCAACGATCAGCGGGGCAAACAGGCCACTGCCGGCGGCCCGGGCCTCGTGGTCGTGAGCGGTCCGATCCTCAAGGCGGGCGACGTCCAGGTCACCGAGGCGAGGCCGGTGGGGCGCTACGCCATTAACTTCGTGTGGAGCGACGGCCACGACACCGGGATCTACTCCTACACCTTCCTGCGGGAGGCATGTCCGTGTCCGGCCTGTCGCGGAAGCCGGTGACTTCCCGGGTGAAGTCATGACGCTGCCCATCACGGTCTATTCGGACTATCTGTGACCCTGGTGCTACAGCGCGGCGGTCCGCCTGCGCCGGCTGCACGCGGAGTGTGCCGATCGGGTCCAGGTGGTCAACCGGAATTTTATCCTGGTGCCGGAGGATCGGGACGACCGGAGCTTCAGCGACTACCACCGGGCTCACCGCCACGCCGCCGGCGTCCAGGACACGGATTCGCCCGTGTTCCAGATCCCGGCGGCCGGGGATCGATATCCCCGCTCCAGCCTGCTCGCGCTGGAGGCGGCGACGTGGGCTCGGGAGGCTCAGCCTGCGGTGTTCCCGGCATTCGACCTGGCGCTTTTCGAGGCGTTCTTCGGCCGAACTGAGGATATCAGCGATCCGGAGGTTCTGACCCGCCTCGGGGCATCGGTGGGACTGGACCCGGCTGCGCTCCGGGCGGCCCTGGTCACAGGGCAGTATCGTCCCATGGTGTTGCGGGAGTATCTGGAGGCGACGAATCAGGGGATCCACGGCATCCCGACGATCCTGATCCCCGGGCAGGCTCCCATCGTCGGCGCAGTCCCCTATGCCGATCTGAAACGGGCCGTGGTGCGTGCCTTCACGGGAGCGCCAGACGGGCCGCGGGTCGATCCTGGCTCGGGTGCCATCATCCTCCAGGAGGGCAGTGCGCAGTTCTGACGCTGGACGGGCAATCCGGAGGACCGGGAAAAGATCTGGAGGGCGAGAACAGCATGAGCCAACCGGGAGGGGGAGGAAAGGTGGGCGGTCGCCGGCCTCGTCGCTTCGGACGAGGACGTCCCGTCGGGCGGGACACCGACCGCCGCGATCACCGGCCGCCAAAGAGGCCGGAGCCGGCGGAACCCACAAGTCCGCGGTGGAGCAAGGAAACCGGTCCCAAGGTGTGCCAGAAGTGTGGGGGCCGGATGTACCCGGCCGACTGGATCTGGCAGCAATACGGCTTATGTCTGGGCTGGCGTTGCGCCAAGTGCAAGGAGAAAGTCCTGGCCCGCTCGCTTCCCTTCAAAGGCCTGCGCAAGCGGCGGCCCGACCCCGACGAAGTTCGGGATGCCGCCGAGGCGGAGGAACGGCGGGCCGGGACGGAGAAACCGCACTGAATCCCCGGGTGGATCGGGGCGGCGGGGCGCAGCCCCGGGGTTGGGACACGCGGCCCGGAGGACAGGGTGCGCATTCGCGTCGAGCAGGTGGAACAGCGGATGGCGGCGGCAGAGGGGAAGACCCTGGAGGAGGTCTTGGGAGTCTTCGAGGTCTTCGCCAGTGGTTCCCTGACCGACGAGGTGTACGTCCTGGATGATGTGGGTGGAAAGCGGATCGCCATCGCTCCCACGGATCTCAAGCAGCGCTATAAGCCGCCAGCTCCCGCGTGAACCCGGAAACCGAACGACGTGCTTCACTGGGGCTCGGCCGATCACTCAGAAAATGTCGATTGATGAAGGATAAGTATGCGGAGCCGGAGGTCCGAGACGTTATCCTGCGTTCGTTATTCGGCGTTCAGCATTCGATATTGCAGCATCCTTTGATCTACCCCCTCCTGCTTGAGCGTCACGAGAATGAAGGCCATCCTGGCGCGGCCATCGGGCGGTTTCGGTCTGTGCGAGGTTGAGCCGCCCTCCATTGGTCCCGGCGAGCTCCTGGTGGAGATGCGGGCCTGTGGCCTCTGTGGCACGGACCTGGCCAAGCTGGCCACGCCGCAGAAGTCCCGTGGGGTCTCTCTCGGCCACGAGGTGGCCGGCGTGGTGTGCGAGGTGGGTCCGGGGGTGACCCGCTTTGCGCCGGGCGATCGCGTCGTGGCCGCCCATCACGTCCCCTGCGACACCTGCTGGGCTTGCCGACACGGCAACGAGTCCATGTGTCCGCAGTTCAAGGCGACGAACATCGACCCGTGCGGGTTCGCCGAACTGATTCGGATTCCCCGGCTGCACACGGAGCGGGTGACCATCCCCTTGCATGAAGGGATGTCCTACGATGTGGCGTCCTTCACCGAGCCATTGGCCTGCGCCGTGCGTGCCGTACAGCGATCCCAGGTCTTGCCCGGGGATCGCATCGCCGTGGTTGGCGGAGGCAGCATGGGCCTGCTGATCGCCCAGACCGTGGCCGCCCGTGGGGCAGAACCCGTCGTCCTGGATATCTCCGAGGCCAGGCTGGCCCTGGCTTCTGCCCTCCGGATCCGGACCACGATCAATCCCTCACGGGCGGACGCGCAGGAGGTCGTGGCGAAGATGACGAAGGGCACTGGCCTGGACGGTGCCATTCTCACCGTGGTGAGCGAACCCATCCTGGCTCAGGTGCAGCAGGCCCTGCGACCTGGCGGTCGCCTCAATATCTTTGCCGGGCCGACGGACGGCCCACGGCTCCCCGTGGACCTCGCCGACCTGTTCTACCGGGAGCTGGCCATCTTCTCGACCTACTCCTCGACGCCCGGCGCCCTGGGTGAGGCGTTCGAACTCCTGGCGGGCAATCGGGTCTCGGTCCTGCCGCTCATCAGCCACCGCCTCTCCCTGGCGGCGTTCGAGGAGGGCGTGGAGCTTCAACGGAGCGGGGCCGCAACCAAGGTGATCTTCCATCCATGACGTCCTCGGTGACATCCCGATCAGCCTCGGCAGGGGGGATGCCGGCGCACGGCCTGATGCGGGCGGCCGTCCTGCACGGGGCCGAAGACGTCCGCATGGAGGACGTCCCGATCCCGCTCCCCGGCCCGGGCGAGGTGCTGGCCCGCGTGGACGTGGCCTCCATAGATTTCACCGACCGCAAGGTGTACCAGCGCGGCCAGCACCCCATGATCAGGATTCCGGGCCTCTTCGGTCACGAGTGGGCGGGGACGATCGTGACGGTGGGCCCCGGCACCGAGGGACGCTGGCGTCCGGGCCAGCGAGTAGTGGCTGCCAACTCGGCCCCCTGTCTTGCCGAGGAAGGCCCCGTCTGCCGCCAGTGCCGGCGCGGCCGGCAGAGCATGTGCGAGGACCTGCAATACAACAACGGGGCCTTCGCTCCATTCATCCTGGTGCCCTCCCGGTTGGTGCGGATGAACCTCTACGAGATCGCCGCGGACATTCCCCCGGAGCGGATCGTCTTCGCAGAGCCGTACGCATGCGTCCTCCACGCGGTTCGTCGTGTCCCCATCCATCCCCTGGACTCGGTGGTGATCCTGGGGTCGGGCCCCATGGGTCTCTTCTGGGTCATGGCCCTCCGCCGACGCTACGGTCCGGACTTGGTCATCGTCTCCCTGGATCACCAGGATGACCGGCTGACTGTGGCCAAGGCCATGGGGGCGAGCCACGCATTGAACACCAAGGGGCGGGCGGCGGCGGAGGCCCTTGGGGGGGCCACTGGCCGGCCGGATGCCGATGTCGTCATCGAGGTGATCGGCACAGTGGAGACCCACCGGGAGGCCCTGCGCCTCGTCGGTCGCGGCGGGGTCCTGGTCTCTTTCGGGGGTGTCGCCCCAGGGCAGGTGCTTCCCGTGGACATCGGGCGTCTCCACTACGAAGAGATCAGTGTTCTGCCGATCTATCATCACACCCCGGCCGACGTGACCGAGGCGGTGCGCCAGCTCGTGGCGGGCGAGGTTCCCGTCGAGCGGCTGATCACCGCGCGCCTCCCGCTCTCCGAATTGCGCCGGGCATTGCAGATGGTCGCCGACCGAACGAACCTCCGGACCGTTTTGATCCCGGACGCATGACTCGCAGCGGAGGGCGGTGGAGCCCCTCGGGATGGGTGCCGCGTCGGAACCGCCCGGCCGGGCGATGATGATCGTACCATCGTCACCACTGGCGCCGGAGATGGGTTTCGAGGTCTGAAGAGACGACGCAGGGAATACCGCTGGTGAATGGAGGGGGGGAAGGGACGACAGAGATGCCTGGGACATCGCTCGGCTTCGTTGGACTCGGCGTGATGGGTGGGCCGATGGCCCGGAACCTGGTGAAGGCCGGCTATGCGGCCACCGGCTTCGATACGGATCGCCGACGGGTGGATCAGTTCGTGGCGGGTGGGGGTATGGCCGCGGCCTCGGCGGCTGATGTGGTCCGGACCGGCGAGATCGTGTTCCTCTCGCTCCCCACCGGGGATGTGGTCCGACACGTGGTCACGGGTGAGGGCGGGCTCGCCTCGGTTATGAGTTCCGGGACGACCATCGTGGATCTCAGTACCACGGAGGCCAAGGTTGCCCAGGACGCGGCAGCGGCCTGCGCGGCGCGTGGTATCACCTTCCTGGATGCCCCCGTCAGCGGCGGCGAGCAGGGGGCCATTGACGCCACCCTGTCCATCATGGTGGGCGGAGATGCCGCAGCCTTCGCGCGCTGCCGGCCCATCCTCTCGCACCTGGGAAAGTCGGTCGTCCATATGGGCGGCAGCGGGATGGGGCAGGCGGCCAAACTCATCAACAACCTCATCGTGGCCGCCGGCTTCGCCGCCGTCTGCGAGGGATGGGCCTTGGCGGTCTAGGCCGGCCTGGACCCCGCCACCCTGCACGAGGCGATCAAGGGGGGGTGGGCCGGCTCGCGGGTCATGGAGGAAACGATCCCGCGCCTCTTGCAGCGAAACTTCGTCCCCGGCGGGACCGTGGATATCATGACCAAGGATATCGGCTACGCCTTGAATATGGCCAGGACTCTGGATCTGCCGGTCCCCGTCACAGCCTTGGTCCACGAGCTATTCCGCATGGCCAAAGCGCAGGGGAAGGGGCCGAAGGCCCAGCCGGTTCTCATCACGTTGTGGGAGGAATGGACGGGGATAAGAGTCGGCGGCGGGAAGAGCTAAGGACGAGAAGGAAACCGCAGATTGCGCAGATTCCACCCCCACCCGGCCCCTCCCCCCTCTGAGGGGGAGGGAATGGGAGGGGGG